>VGTI01000012.1 GCA_016874735.1 Deltaproteobacteria bacterium | reverse complement strand
AGTGCCGTTGAAAAGCTGCGCATCAGGTTTTGCCAGCACGATCATCTGGTAGAAAAATGTCGCATCACGGTCGCTCCGCACTGTGTTCTGACTTAGGATATCGTTATAGTCAGCAGCCATTTTCGATGCACAAGATCCTGTGCCCTGATTATCAGAGCACAGATAGATCCCGTAAGTTCCCTCCGGGGAATCTGCCAATGCAATATCAGCTGCAATTCCTGACTCAATACTTGCTACAGAAATTTTCCGACTAGCAACCAAGCTGTTCTTGCCGGCACCACCGCCTACCATCGGTTCGATAGTAAAAAGCATGCTACCTTCGTCTCCGACCAAAGCCTTGATCGCTTCTAAATCACCGCGGTGACATCCGGGCTGCGGAACTACCTCAATTGCAAGCATGCGCGCATTTTTTGCGTTTTCCTTATAGGGAACAGTTTGCAATCCCACATGACTACGCTTGATCTCTGGATAATCAAGTCTCTGCTTTTCTGCAACATCCTTGGAAGACTGCTCATCGGCTGTGCCAGATCCACTCCCGACCTCGCTCGGACCAGAGTTGTCGATTTCTTCTGCCTTTTTATCGCTGGATACACCGGCATTTCGTTTCTTCCCCGATTTCCAAAGATAAAGGGAAAAAAGTAGTCCCACGCACACTAAGATCACGATTTTAACGCGCGAATTCATAATTAACCCCTAATTAGCGTTGATCTTAATGTTGGCAAAATTGGTATATGGAATGATGACCGTCTTGTTTACATTCATTGGAACTGTTGACGATTTATTTGTCGGCGGTGCTAATGAAAGTACATAACCCGTGAGCGGACCCGTGCCAGATTGTGAGAAACAAGCGTTGAACCCGATGATCCCGTTGACAAGAAATGTCGTGGGTTTGCCCGCACTGGCTGCGATAGATCCGTTAAGGGGGAAGCGCCGCGTTGGTTTGCCCGTGCGACTCACTTCGACTATCGGCATCGTACCACCACCACATACCAAACATCCGTTGACTAACGCGGCGGCGTTGAAGCTATATTGAGCAAATTTCGCCGGTTGACTTATAGTACCAAGTGGTGGCGCACACCGGCTCTTAATAACCACATTTTGCGCTACCGAGTTTATCCCCTTATTTATATCAATCCGTAGCTCCGGACAATTTGTGGTGCATTCCGCGCCACTTGCTGATCTTAGGCTGAAGCCCGGATTGTCTGCAGAATACGAGCGTGCCTTCCAAGTGTTTCGCACGAGGTTGAGTAACTCATCCATTTCGCCGCGTAGCTCTACACGGAGTAACTCTTTTTGGGTCGATTGCTCAGTGTTTTTTACAAAGGTCATCATGACGTAGGCCAGGATACCGACAACACCCGTAGCAATCACCAACTCGAGTATGGTAAATGCGCCGTTATCGTCTTTGTGGTTTCTAGAGTGAAACATGAAAACTACCAACGTGAGTCTTCACAGTTTGTTCCTTATTCAGCTTCATGAGCCACTTAGTCATGTAGTAGACTTCGATTCCTTGTCCGGTACCCGTGGCAACATCATTGCAGGTGACCAAGGTGTCCGAACCTATTTTCTTGATATTCACCATGACTTGGACAAAAGCGCCCTTGTTATACGAAATCGTATCCCGGTCGTTCGACTTAAGTTGTGAGGGATTAACGTTTAGCTGGTAACACAAATACAGTCCCGAGGCGTTTGAAGCCGAGGTTCCGTCCAGATTTAGTTTCTTGGTCAAGCAACGACGCACATCTACGTCTCCTGCGGGAAATTTCGAACTGAGGCTAGTTTTATTGGTGCTATCCAAGTTCGCAATGGTACCCACACTAAGGACTCCCAACGTACCCGCGGCTAAACAGCGTCCGCTTACGAACGCCTTAACAGTGCTGGCGATTTGTTCCGCCATGGCCTCGTCTAAAGCCCGGGCTCCGTCGGAGGTTGCAATGACGCGTCTGGCCTTCTGCATATTGCCACCTGCAATGCCAGCAGCGACGATGAGTACACCCAAAATCGCCGCGGCTACGAGCGCCGCCACGAGCGATTCGCCTGACTCTGACCCGCGCTGATTTAGATTTCGGTAAAATGACATAGCGACGAACTCCTCGCGCGACCTAGCTGCACGTCGGGTATATCGGCTATCCGCGAAAAAACCTTAGAGCCCCAAAATTCAGGGCATAAACATCATATTATTGGGTATTTAGGTTTTCCGCGGCAGGTACTTACAAGCTATCGGACCTAGCGGTAGTGCCTAGGATTACATTTGGCGCGTACCAGCTCTGGCACGGGCTTGCCAACCATAATAGCGGCGAGCAGTTTAGCACTGCCGTGGGCCCACGAAAAACCATGGCCTGTGTAGCCTGCACAGGTAAAAATGCTCTGGCTATCGGTAGGTCCTATAAAGGGGAATCCCGTCTTCGAGGCAGCCATAATGCCAGACCAGGAAAAATCCCACTCGATTTCTTCTTCTATCGTGTAGTGCCGCGCCACAAAATCACGTAGTCCCTGATCAACCATGGGGTTAACACTGATATCATAGGTCCCGATTTCGCCGTGTGGCGTATGATTACGCCACCCCCCGATCATAAGTCGGTTGTCTTCGGTCACAATAGCATACTCGTACCCGTGGTCAAAACTATGGGGGTAAGGCACCTTGAATTTCTGCCTTAGGACTTTGCTAGTAATGATCTGACCACGAAAAGGGTCAACCAACCTATGTTTGGCAAAAAAAGGTGAGAGTAATGGCGAGTAAGCATTCGCCGCAATAACGGCCGCATCAGCTTTAATTGCGCCCCAAGGCTCGGTGACTAATGTCACCTGGGAGCCATTTTCCTCCACCTCCTTCACCTTAACGCCGGAGTGATATCTGAGGCCTCGACCAAGACAAATCTTGAGTAGCTCGTTGCGAAACTTTACCGGGTGAGCCTGTGCCGA
Organism: Deltaproteobacteria bacterium; assembly: GCA_016874735.1. NCBI lineage: Bacteria > Pseudomonadati > Myxococcota > Myxococcia > Deltaproteobacteria bacterium. The sequence goes on along the minus strand of VGTI01000012.1, from coordinate 76,679 downwards.
CCCGGGTTCAAAGCGGGCGCCGTAAACATTCCGAAACCCATAACTATTGAGTGTAGACTGCGGTACGTATTCAGAGGCGAATCCATTACGGTTAAGAAGCTCGACTGATTTTTTTACTTCTCCGTCCTCCACTTCGTCGATGGCGATGACTAAATAGCCATCCTGCTTATAATCGACTGGAAGTTTATGTCGCGCCACTGTGTCGCGCACCTGATGACAGATGTCGATCGAAAGTCCCCAGAGCTGCTTAGCGGTATCCTCCCCATAGAGTGCCGTCATGGCAGCCATCGATTCGACTGTGCCGTATAGTATGTGGCCACAGTTACGGAAGCTCGCGGCCTTCTCAGCCTCAAAGTCGAGCAGCGTGATGTCGGTAAAACCTTCCTCTTGCAGCCAATAAGCGGCGCTAACGCCAGTTAGGCCGGCTCCGATGATGACGAGTTCACTGTCGCGCGGTCTCTCCTTCGCCCCCATCAGTAGCGGGGTCTCGAGCCAATACGAATGAGAGTAACTAGACATGGTGTTTCCTCAAAAAACTGAGCGCCTCAAGTGTGCGATATCCGAACCAGGAACATAAACGTCCGTCAATCTTAGTGATACTCTGGCAGTCGACACCATCGTCACCTAAGATCTTGATATGGCGCGTCCTAAAAGCAAACGGCTCACTGCTCAGGAAAATGTGATCCGGACGCAGTGCATTGATTTGCTCGGTGCTGAGTGCTGGATAGCGCTCACTCCCCTGATAAGCATTTTGCCATCCAGCCCACGCTAGAAGGCGCGAAATATACGTATCCGGTCCGGCAATCATGTAGGGGTCCCGCCAAATCAGATAGAGAAAGCGCCGCCGCTCACCTTGTTGGGATACACGATCATTTAGTGCAACTTCAAGCGCCGCAGTCAAAATAGCCGCGGGTCCCGGGCAGCCTAGAAATGTGCCGAGTGATCGTATCATGGGAGGGACATCTGCCGGCGACCGCGGAAATGTCACCAAGGTTGAAACACGGTCCCTCAATGCCTCAACCAGTTCCCGCGTGTTTTCCTCTTGATTGGCCACGACGTGGGTAGGTTGCAATGAAAGCACACGTTCGACGGCAAAATCTTTGGTCCCGCCCACTAAGACTACGTCACGATGAAGGGACGGTGGCTCTACGCAAAATGAAGTGCAGCCCACTAGCTCAGCTCTCAAGCCAAGCTCAACCACAGTTTCGGTCAAACTCGGGACTAGACTGACTATACGACGAGGGACTGGATTTGGGATCAAAGGTGGGTGACCCTAGTGCTTGCCACCGAAGTCAGCAGCTACGCGCCACTCACCGGTGTCATACATAGCCTCAGCCCAGGAATTTGACTTAAGCTCGAGGACTAGAGCCTGCCCTTTGGCAAAGCGAAAGTCCATGCCGGTCAAGACGCTAGCCAGGGCGGAGATGTGAGGGTTGTGACCAATAAGAGCAACGGTCTTGTGCGTCGCCATGTCTTGGGCGCCCACTAAAGCAGCAAGGCTACGGGCATCATCCGTATAGATTTCATGGTGGGATCTAACTTCGGCCCGGTCCCCAAGCCATCCCTGGGCATGCTCCCAAGTGCCTAGGGTACGCGCTGCGTCGCTCACTAGAACCAGACTCGGCAAGTACCCCGCCTCAGCCAACTGCCGCGCCGTGTTACTTGCCTGCTGTTTGCCATGTACCGTCAAACAGCGCTGATGATCCGAAGTCCGAGGACTTTCATCCTCTGCCTGAGCGTGCCTGAATAATATCAACCGAAGTTCCATGAGCAACTAACCCAAATGACTCCATGCAGCCAAAACTTAAGCTTAGTGGTGCCGCATATGTGGTGCGTCTGTCGCAAGAAGATTGTCACCGGATGCTTCGTGATCGACAGTGAAGTGTTTCGTGTTCTCTTCCTTAACGCTGACCACGCCACCGTGCAATTGCCCACGATCGGCTAGGTAGTCTTTTGTGTACACCCACTTGTCGCCAGCCGCACCGGCCATCGCATATTCGGGTCCAAGGCGGATAGCATCAACCGGGCATGCCTCCTCACAAAAACCACAAAATACGCAGCGGAGAATGTCGATCTCAAAACGCACCGGGAACTTCTCAATCTCGTTGGTCGGGTGCTGACCTGCCACGATGTGGATACACTCAGCTGGGCATGCCGTCGCGCAGAGGAAACAAGCCGTGCACCGCACCTGCCCGTCGTCTCGACGCGTGAGAAAGTGTTTGCCCTTAAACCGGTCACTGTAAGTAGCCGGTTGTTCCGGCCACTCAAGTGTGTTGGTCTTTTCGCGACCGGTGATCTGTTTGAGGAAGATAGTCAGCGTCTTCCACATGCCTGAAAAGATCGTGCTGGCATAGCCATAGGCCATTTGGAACAGGTTCTTGTCCTCTGGCGGCGGCGCTACTTTGATAATCCCAGTTGCCATGTCGTACGTCTCCTAGCGAAATACGCCTCTAATTACGCGTGCGCCCAAACCTCGGCCAAGGCCGTCACCACTTCCACTACATCCTTAGCTTCGTCCACGGCGGCGGGGAATGGCTTCGCCAACTCTCCGACCTTGCCCTGGAAGTTGCGGAAGGTGCCTTTCTTCTCGGCAAACCCCTTGAGCGGGACTAGATGACGGAGCCCTTTTACATTGTAGGCAGAACCCGACGTAGTCCAGACCGATACAAATGCTAGCTCAGAAAGTTTCTGGAGTTGACCAGCAAGACTTGGGAACTGGAACTCAATCTCAGGCGCTAAGGCCACGACGACTTTTGCGCCACTGCGCGCTAGGTCCTCAAAGCCGTTTTTAACATCCTTGGGGAGCCCTGCTTTAGCCAAAGCTTCGGATAGACCGAACGTATTAGGATTATGATCGCCGCGGTACAGGAGGCCGTCAAAAGCATCGAGATTTTCTGTCGGTTCGCGCCATTGGAAGACCTTGCTAACACCAAGCTTCTTGACGAAGAAGGCAAACAGCGCATCGTACTCTTCGCAGGTGTACTGCGGGCTAACGAGAAGTGCAATATCGCTAGCTGCTACGCCTTGTAGCTGTAAAGCAAGACTCGCAATGGCCTCGGCCACTGACACCCGTTGGCGTCCACCTTTGCCGTCTGCCGCAACGGCAAAACGCAGCCGCTGATCTTGATTCAGATGCTTGTAGGTTTTGCGGCCCACGTCACACATCCAGTGACCATTGACCTCAGACTCCTGTGGCTTCACGCGGAAGTAGGTGCGCACCTGAGGTTTTCCGTAGACCTTGACATGACACCCAGTGGAACAGCCAGGACAGACCGCCGGCTGATCCTTGAGAAACCACACGCGCTGCTTGAAGCGGAAGTCACGCGAGGTGAAGGCACCAACCGGACAGATATCCACTAAGTTATCTTGGTAGTTGTGTTCGATTTTCTTATCAGGATAGGTGCCAACAACCGCCCTATCACCGCGGTTGAAGATGCCCAATGCACCAGTTTTGGTGACCTCTTGCTCAAACCGCACACAACGGTCACAAAGGATGCAACGTTCTGTATCTAAGACGAGCTCTGAGCCCACGTCCAAGGCCTTTGGCTTCAGCACCTTCGGACGGTCCATCTCACTTTTGTACTTGCCGACTTCCATATAGAAGTCCTGCAGTTTGCATTCACCAGCTTGGTCGCAAATGGGACAATCAAGAGGATGGTTAACTAGGTGAAACTCAAGAGCCCATTTATGAGCTTCTTTGACTTCGGGAAGCAACGTCGACACTTTCATGCCGGGTGTTGCCTGCAAGTTACAGGCAATCTCAAGCTTGGGGCGGTTGTCGACCTTAACTAGGCAGAAGCGACAAACACCGGCGATGCTAAGACCAGGATGCCAGCAAAAGTGTGGGATATAGACGTTATGCTTGTGGGCCGCCTCCATCACAGTCGTTCCCTTGGGGACGGTGATGTCGCGATCATTCAAGTTAAAGGTGACTGTCTCAGTACTCACTTGCTATGACCCCCCGAACCTGCAGCCAGGTATGCTTGCAGCTCGCCACTGAATTTCTGAACGTACGACATGACCGGCATCGCACATGCGTCAGATAAGGCGCAGATGGTTTTACCACCCATATTGCGCGCAACGGATCCCAGACGCGCAATGTTATCTGGCTTGGCACTGCGGTCCATGATGCCATCCATGATGTTGTTAAGCCAGCCAGTGCCTTCGCGGCACGGAGTACATTGGCCACAACTCTCATGAGCAAAGAATTCGATGGTCACTTTGAGCAGTTCAGCCATGCTTTGACGGTCGTCGATCACCATGACCGCACCTGATCCAAGCATCGTGTTACGCTGAGCCATGGCTTCGAAGTCCATAGTCAAGCCTTCACACTCGGCTGGCGTCAGCACTGGTGCCGACGCACCGCCAGGGATCAGCGCCTTAAGTGTACGGCCTGGCTGCATGCCACCGGCTTCGATATTCAGTAGCGATGCAAAAGGATAACCCAGCGGCACTTCGTAAACGCCGGGTTTGTTCAAAGCACCAGAGATGGAAAAGAGCTTAGTGCCTGGACTTTTTTCCGTGCCAAACTGGCGGAAAGCCTTGGCACCGTTGTTGATAATCCAAGGCACGTTGGCCAAGGTTTCGGTGTTGTTGACGATGGTAGGGCGACTCAGATACCCCGAAACCGCTGGGAACGGCGGCTTAACCTTAGGCTGGCCTTTTTTACCCTCAAGCGAACTGATGAGGCCAGTTTCCTCGCCGCAAATGTAGGCGCCGGCTCCCGTGTAATGGTCGAGGTCAAAGTCAAACCCGCTACCAAACAGATTCTTACCGAGCAACCCAGCGTCGTAAGCCTCTTTGATCGCGTTCTCGAGGTAGCGAATCTCCTCTTGGTATTCCCACCGCGTGTAGATGTAACCCTTGTTGGCACCGATGGCATACGCCGCAATGATCATGCCCTCAATCACCTGATGAGGGTTGGTGATACAAAGATAGCGGTCCTTGAACGTCCCGGGTTCACTCTCGTCATTGTTGCAGATCAGGTACTTGGGCCCAGTGATGTCTTTGGGTACAAAGCTCCACTTGAGTCCGGTCAAAAAGCCCGCACCGCCGCGGCCACGCAGTCCCGCTTGCTTGACCTCTTCAATCACTTGCTCCCGGCTCATGCCACCGAGTACCTTGCGCGCTGCGGTGTAGCCGTTCACTTTTTCTACATAGGTCTTAAGTGAATGCTGATCCGGAAGACCTTCCGTCTGAAGAATAATTTTTGGTTTTTGTTCAGCCACTTAATGTCCCCCAATTACTTAGGAAGCGGAGCATATTTAGAGAGAATTGAGTCGATCTTATCGGCGGTGGCATGCTCAATCCGCTCTTTGTTGATGAGCATGACGGGAGCGCCGTCGCATTTACCAAGGCAAGGAAACTCTTCCAGCGAAAACGGACCGTCTTCGCCTAGCTGTGCATCCAGAGCCTTGATACGGTCCTTAATCTTGCAGATCGCATCCTGGGCACCGAGCATGTGGCATGTCAGATTCTTGCAGTAGCGAATCTGATACTTACGCACTGGGTGATCTTTGTAGATATCGTAGAATGTGATCACTTCTTTGACGTGGACCCGGTCCAGACCGTATTTGTGATGCAGCTCCTCAATCTGCGCGTCAGACACCCACCCAGTCTCATCCTGGATCGCATGGAGGACGGGTAGAATGGCACTACGTCGCGTTTCATACCGCGTCAGAAAAGATTCAATCTTGGCCTTCAGAGATTCACTAAATACGCTCATCGGTCGAGCTCTCCCGCGATGATATTAATACTGCCCAATGCGGCAATGGCATCTGCCAACATCTGCCCTTTGAGCATGTCAGGAAACGCCTGGAACAATGCAAAACAAGGAGGACGGCACTTGACCCTGTAGGGACGGCCGCTGCCATCAGAGACGACGTAGAAGCCTAGCTCCCCATTCGCCCCTTCGTGAGCCCGGTAAATCTCACCCGCCTTCGGCTTAACTCCATGGATGACCAGCATGAACTGGTTCATCAATCCCTCAATGTTGCCATATACGTCACCCTTGCGCGGCAGGCGTATGGACGGATCGTCCACGGAAATCGGGCCGCTCGGGATATTTGGCAGTAGCTGCTTCAGGATCCGACAAGACTGTCGGATCTCCTCCATCCGCACCATATACCGCGCATAACTGTCACCACGGTCACCGACGGGTATATCGAAGTCCACCTGATCGTAGCTATAATATGGATCCCAAACGCGCGTATCGACAGCAGCACCGGCAGCGCGCAGACAAGGACCGGTGAAGCCCCAGTTGATGGCGCTCTCGGCATCTATAGGCGCTGCTCCCACCATCCGTCGGACAAAGATACGGTTCTTGGTGAGCAGTAAGTCGAGCTCGTAGTGCGATTTTTCAATGTCTTCAATAGTCTTGATAGCCTGCTCAACCCAACCAGCAGGTAAGTCAAAACCCATCCCGCCAACACGCGCCAAAGATACCGTCAGACGTGCGCCGCAGAGCTTCTCGAAGAGATCGTACACGCGCTCACGCGCCTGAAATCCGAGCCAGAAGTTGGTGAGTGCACCGAGGTCCACGGCGTTGGTCGAGATACAGACAAAGTGATCTATGATCCTGGAGAATTCGTCCAAGATCATGCGGAGAACTTGAGCTCGCGCCGGAACTTCGATGCCCAGCATCTTCTCAACTGTACGGCACCAGGCGTGATTGTTGATCGGCGCCGAGCAGTAATTCAGACGATCTGTATAGGGAATGATCTGATTGTAGTCGTGGCTTTCACACATCTTCTCAAAGCAACGGTGCAAATAGCCAATCTCAACATCCACGTTCTCAATGGACTCGCCCGACATGACGGCCATGAAGCGCAGCGTACCGTGGGTCGCAGGGTGAGCGGGGCCGATGTTGATCCAAACCCGGTCGGAGAGGTAATCCGTCTCCTCGGCCTTCATCCTGGCGCGATCTTTAGCGAAGGTGTGATCGATCGGCGTCGTCAGTGACTGATTACGATCGGCTGGGTAGTCCTTACGCAAGGGATGGCCGACAAAGTCCTCATGGCATAGGATACGCCGTAAATTCGGGTGGCCATCAAACCGCACACCGAAAAGGTCGAACGCCTCGCGTTCAAACCAATTGGCAGCACGGTAAACAGGTGTCACAGATGGTACAGCACCACCCTCTGCAACCGCAGTCTTGACGCGCAGGCGACGACGGTTGACGTGATCGGCAAAGTGGTAAACTACGTCGAAGCGACGATCGCGCTCAGGATAGTCGACACCGCACACGTCCATGAGGAACGGGTAGTGTTTTTTCAGCTCCTTGGCGACATCGAGGACCGAGCTGGGTGCGACTAATAGGGTGTCCTCGTCAGCATGTTCGGGGTTGGCGACAAATTTGACCCCGGCATTGGGAAGTTTGGCAGCAATCTCCTGCCCCAACCCGGCATTGAAACTCGGGGTGGTTGGCACAGTAGCTTCAGTCATCAGCTTGGAACTCCCGCTCATAGTCTGGGTCGAATCAAATATAACCCAGTCATTTTAGCAACTTCGAGCAATTAAACGGTAACATTGAGCCGTGGGGCAAGCAAGATTAAAGTACGCTCCGGCCCCAGTTGTCGCTGCGAGACGTGCTGCGGCGGTGGTGCGGGAGAGCCCTTTCTCTTGCTGACTCAACATTTGCACAGTATTTCTAGCAGGGCTAAAACTCAAGGGCGCAAGTCGAGTCGGCAGCAACTTTTTTATTTCGTGCGCTCCTCCCTGAACCACTAAGGAGACCTCTGGTGGCCTCTACATCAAACTTTCGCGATTACCCGATGGGCCCACATCTGCGGCAATATATGGGAATCGACGACGCGAGCTATACGGGTCACCAGCGCCAGGATCGTCCGAGCGCCGACGAGTCATCCGCTCTGGAAGCTTGGCTCAGTTCTGCTTGCCGCACCCGCGCGCCCTTGGGGGGCGATGCACTGATTGACCTGCTGGACGAGCTGGTAACGATGGACTTGCCGCGCGCAGCCCTGGTGCTCGCTGATGCACACCCTGAGGAGCTGATCGCATCGGATTTCCGCGCTCGCTTGGCTCTGGGGGTGGCAGCGATGCTGTGTGCTGACTATGGCGTCGCTGAGGATCATTTGCGGGCAGCGCAAGCCTTGATTCCCGCCGAACCGGCACCTTACGTCAACCTAACCCAAATTTACCTGGAGCAGGGCGAGTTAGCGGCGGCAGAGACTTGGTGTACAGCCGGTCTGGATGCTGAGCCTAACCACTTCACCCTCTGGGATCTCTTGGCCGAAGTGTGGCGCGATCAGCACGGCGAATACCTGCCGGAATACCTGATGGCTTTTGCTGAGAAACGCTGCTCTTGGGCGGGTTTGGCGCTGGCCGCTAACCTGACCACAACTGGTGATCGTTACCTTAAGGTCAATCTGCTTGAGCGCATCTACCAGCAGGGCGAACGCGACCATCAGTTCCTTATCGAGCTGACCGGCGCCTACGGCGTCGCTGGCGATTTCGGCAAGATTCCGTCGTTGGTTTGGCAGGCCGAACGCCTTGCGAGCAAGGGACTTCCCTGGCAGCTCCACCTGCACGGGGCCCAGGCGCACTTAGCCTTGGCCCAGCGCGACGAAGCCCTAGCGAGACTTGCCAAAGTCGCGGCCGATGCCAACCTACCCGACGAGGCTAGATCTGCCATCGACGAGCTGACCGAGGAGGCGCAAGCGCTCGCTCCCAAGACCGACGCTGACGCCTTGCATTGATTAGTTAATTTTGCCACACTTTGGATTCCATCAATCCGGAGTTGCAAGATGACCAAAGCCATCGTCGAGACCAAGCTCGCACCCGCTGCAATCGGCCCCTATTCTCAGGCCGTTCGTGCGGGTTCCCTTTTATACGTTTCAGGCCAAATCCCCCTCGACCCTCAGACTGGGGAGCTCGTCGGCAGTGACATTGAATCACAGACGCGTCGGGTTTTGGACAATCTTGCTGCGATCCTCAAGGCGGGCAGTAGTGGGCTTGAGCACGTTATCAAAACAACCATTTATTTGCAGGATATGCAGCAATTTCAGAAGGTCAACGAGATCTACGGGAGCTATTTCAAGCCGCCCTACCCAGCTCGTGCGACGGTCGAAGTGGCACGTCTCCCAAGAAATGTCCAAGTCGAGATAGACTGCATTGCTCAAGTTGTTTAATCAGCTTGCCGATTGAGTAGGCATAACTGACCCTCAGGAATCTTCTGCTGCTGAAAAAAAAGTCAGGCAGGGATTGGAATGAGCAAATGGGCTATGGTAGCATTAAGTTAAAGAGATAAACAGTTGATCGTTTGCAAAGGGTGTCTCAGGTGAAATCCTCGGTCAAAAAACCAAACAGCTGGACGGTGCGCATGCTCCTGGGCGCTGCTTTGGTGGTACCGATCCTGGTGACCAAGATGTCGCCAGCGGGATTTACCAGGCAAGAGCTAGCGTCTCATGTCGAGATCGATGGGATTAACTACGGCACTTTTGATATGATCGATGGCTTGTCGGAAATACCGGCCGCTGGTGCACCTCAGGACAATAGCATCCACAAGGTGACTTTCCGTCGCGACTTCGTCACTGATCCATCGCTCTACTTGTGGGCTAAGAACGTGATGCACGGCCGGTCCGATCTCAAGAACGTCAACGTTGTAATGCGTGACCGAGACGGCGAGGAAGTATCAAGATACGTACTGCGCATGTGTCAGCCTCTCTCGTGGACTGTGGAAGCAGCGAATCCGGCTCTAGGCGGTTTTCATGAAAAGATCGACATGGCGGTTCAAGAGATCGCGGTTTTCTGACCCTTCGTTTGTGCGTCATGATCTGCCGTTCCTCTGTACCATGGCGACTATTCTTATTGTCGCCAGTTGTCAGTTGAGTCGGCGCAGTGATGGCGAACCAAGTCAGATTGCAACAGAGGGCGGCGGCCTAAGTCTTTCCGCGGCTTCGGCCCCCCTACGCGTCAAGCCCCCATTGATGCCTGAGGATCCAACGCCGCTAAATCCGCAGTTGATGATCTCAGTAACGCGCCAAATAGGTAGCCACACGCATGTGCCCTACTATGCACGTGTTCCAGATTGTACAGCCTCGCCTGAGGCTAGCGTCGTCCAGTTCTTCACGATTTTGAAATCTGATTTCGGCCAGCATCCAATTCAGCTTATTTTGCGCGGCGAAGGACTGGGGGAAGCCATCCGCGTCGATGCCGAGAATTACCGGATGAGCTTTGCCGTGACAGCCCCAGTTAAGTCAGCCTTGGTCAAACAGATTTGTGGGGCTACCAAAGACGGCAGTCCTCACATCACTCCTGAGCCAAGCATTATGGCAGAAACTGAGACCTGGCTGCGCCACATTGCGCCCGACTGCACCGAGATTCAGCCTGTGCTTGACTCCTCTGATGCACGGATGGTGAGCAACGAATATCTGCGACCAGGTCAGTGGTATTGTCAATTGCCTGAGGCGACCCCAACCAACGCTCTGGCAGAGCTAGATACGATAAGAACCACTATGATCAGGCGCTGGACGCGCCAGCCTTACCTTCTAGCACGTCGTTTGGCGGTTGGAGCGGACTTAGCTCATGCCCTGATGGCTAAAGACCCTGAACGTGGGCTTGACGTCTTTTGCCGCGTCGTCAAAGGCTCGCTCCCAGCCGAACTACCGGCCACTTTGACCTCGAAAAGATGGCAGTATGCGGTATGCGATCACCCGGATGACCATCGCATCCATGCAGCGCGCTTCGGCCTCTTGAAAACCGTGAGCGAAGTCAGTTTCATGCGCCAACTATTCGACCGCACCAGTCGCCTTGGCTACTTGACGCTCAAGCTTCCCATTCCGGAGCAAGCAGGGCGGGACGTACTCGTGACATTGGCGCCACTAGGCGAGGTCACGGATAACGTCGCCCGCGAGACTACGAAGATCTGGCTAGGCGAGGAGACCAAGGGCAAAGTCAATCTTGATGCTGAATCGCCGCGCTCCTGCTGGCATCCCATTTACGGCGAAGATGCTGGACTCATGCGACTCGCCAGGTACCTAACTCTCAGTGGCCAAACACTTAAGGTTGCCTGCGAGGAGTCAGATCCCATTCGTGAGAATAGTTTGACACCTGCTCGCTATTTTGCCGAGAGCATTACCAGCGAAACTGAGTTTGTCGCCACCAACGGTCACGCCAAGATGCTGCGCCTCCCTATAGGGCGCTACGCTTACAAGCTACGCATACTTCCTGAAAATCTCGAAGACTGGGATGATGCATCGCAGGTTGCCGAAGGTGCGCGCGGAGAAATTGAATGGGACGCAAAGAGGCCGCGCCAGGTGATCAGTCAGTGGTGAGTATTAAAGCCTAGGGTAACCAGCCTAGTTGCCGCAGGAGCCCTGCAAATTCTGGATCAGCCAGCGACAGCGGCGGCAGGTAGGCGTCGCTATGACGTCGTTTCCACCACAATATACGGCCGTCGTCGTCAGGCTCTAGGGCGTCGGTGAAATGGTATTCGTAGCGCTCGATACGAATAAATTTCGGCGCCCGATCAGGAAAAGGATTATGCGCGAGTAGTCCCAATGTGCCTGCATCATTCTGCAAGAGTTTGGCTACCAAGTTTAAAGTCCATGGGTGATCCCAATATGGGGTCATCGCTGCAAACCAAATCTGCCAGTCCAGTTTGAAGTAGTAGGGCGAAATCTGCTGCGGCATCCGGGATATATCACCTGGCTTCCGTTTAAACTCGTAAGCTCGCCAACGGCTGTTCGCAACAGGCACATCATCATCGGTACCTTCAATCACTAATTCATACCGAGTGCGCGTTACACTACCGAATGCTCCGTAGGTATTAACGAGATGCAAGGGATCGAAACTTGCGTTCATTTGCTGCTCTCGCGCCAGCAGATTTTTAAAAGGCGCATAGCTAAGCACCAAGATTAAAGTCGCTACCACCGGCACTAAGCATAAATGAAACCAACGCACATACTGGTGCATGGAACTTCTAGCCGTGACTCCAAGGCGCATCAGGGCTTGGTCATCCAGACAGCCAAAACAAAGCACCAGAGTCATGAAATTAAGCCAAGCAAGATTGCCCGACAAAAGTAGTACAAATTGGAAGAACGCTGTCATCACCAGCGCCGGCCACCGAATCACAGGGGGAAAGAAAAACCCGAACGGCACGATGATTTCAACAAAATGCGTAAAACCAACTTCGATCTTGTGGAGCCCGGAGGGTAAATGATGAAAGAACCAGCTCAGAGGATTCGGTAGAGGTTGCGTCTCATAATGGTAGTACATACAGGTAAGGTCTAACCAGCAACTGTCTCCCCGCACCTTGATCATGCCCGCACCGAACATCAGCCTAAACAGCAACCACCTAAAGAGCCATGGCATCACGGCTGGTGCCGCTACAGAATTTGGTCCAAAAAAGATCGCCAAGAAGCCAACTTCAAGTATCAGCATCTCCCAGCCAAAGCCCCAAAACGTTTGCCCGGCATTGACGAATGACAGATAGCACAGCCATAGCGTCGCCCACCCAAGTAGCGAAAGCCAAATCCTACGGCCATCAAATAAACCAAAAATAGCTGCGAGAGAGAGCAAGATACCAGCGACAGCTACACCGTAAATCACGGGATTCGATGAGTTTAGAAAGAAAAGAGTCGGCGTGTCTCCGAAGTTGGCACGCGCTAAAAAATGACGCATGGGCAGCAGGCCATACTCACCCACTAAGGCCGGCGCCTGATGAAATGCAATTAAGAAAGCGTTTAGGTACATGAGGCTAAGCAGGCGTTTCGTCCAGCGCCTAACGAGGTACCAATTCTGTGTCGTGGCGCTCAGCAAAACTATCCCCACATATCAATCCAAAACTAGCACCTAAACATCCCCTCACAATCATCATACCTTGACACTTACGAAATCGTACTCACATTAAATTCAGAGGCAGGTAGCTGCCGCCTCAGTTCAGAAATAAAAACAAAGGAGATTAATTATGTTAACCGTTTTCGATAGAAACCTCGAACCCCGCCGTTTTGCTAACCTGCGCCCATGGTTTAACGGTCTTGACGATTGGTTTACGGATGACTGGCGCGTTGCCGCCCGTGAACGAGCCACCGGCTACAAGCAAACGCCCCGGGTGCAAGTCGACGAAGACGAAACTAAGTACACCCTCAGCCTTGAGATCCCAGGAGTCAGTCGCGACAACATCACGATTGAGCTGACGGCCAATAACCTGGTCGTTACTGGCGAGCGCAAGCACGATGAGGGCGATGCAAGTGGCAGTTATACGAAATTTGAGCGCACATTCACGCTCCCTGATGGCGTTAAGGCCGAGGATATTAGTGCTGATCATCGCGATGGTGTACTCAGACTTTTTGTCCAAAAACCCGTCGCAGCAAAGCCCGTGAAGATTGTTATAGGTGAGGCAAAGGCGGAGAAAAGCTGCTGCGCAACTACATAGCCCGATTAAACTTAGCTGGTAAGTAGTACGAGTACTCTGGCAGAGGCAATCTTTTGCCCCAACGCGTCGCTACGCAGAAACTCAGTATCTCTTGTTTGTAATCTTGCCAATCAGGAGGTCTGATACCGTGCTTAGCGAGCACTGCCAGAGTTTTACTTGAATCAAACCTTAAATTCGTCCCACGCAGATAAGGGAAGTAAGGTTTAGCGGCTTCAACCAAGGCCCAAAATTGCATCGGCAAAAGGCCAGCTACAGGCGTCCGCGCCAACATCTCAAATAACCAAAATGGAATTGTTGGCCGCCTTTTAAGCCCAGCGATTTCGTAGGTATCGTGCAAAATATCGCGGATGCGGATTTCATGACCAAGGCCGGCCGTCAGTAAAAAGGTCTCACCTACCCCCTCTGGGACGCTCATCAAAGTCACGATACTGTCAGCCACAAAGTCGACTGGTACGATATCCAAGTAGGCCTTGGGATTGCAGACGAGAAAAGGTAGGAGATCCTTCGCCAAGAGCAAAATAGGCCAGTAGAGCACCCTAAAGTTAGGTGTGTAACCGTTGTACGAGTGGCCAACGACTATCGAAGGACGATAGATACACACTGGTAGACGCTTAGCGTATTGGCGCACTAAGGTTTCTGCTTCAAATTTACTTTGCTCATAATAATTTGCGAATGTCTGACCGCGTTCGAAATCACTCTCTGTAGTCACACCAGGTTTGCGCCCGCAAACATAGGCGGTCGACACATAGTCGAGACGCTGCAGTCTACCATGGCGATAGAGCTCATCGGCGAGCTGCAGCACGTGCAAGGTGCCCTCGGTATTCAGATGGCGTGCCTGCTCCAGACTACCACCCAGATCGGTATTAGCACCACAGTGCAGGATTTGCATAACCTGCTCACGACACAAGGCAAGTGATGCCTCGGAAAGTCCACAACCACTCTCGGTGAAATTGCCGCAGATCCCAATGACACGGTTGCGCAATTCATTAGCGCGCCAAAGCGGAAACATCTGCCGCAGCAGCAGATCCACTTGAGGCGAGGCGTCAGTGCCATCCTCCGATGGCAGTAACAAGTAAATCCGATCAACATTGATCTTATCTACTAATCGTGCCAACGTGGCCTTACCGAGGAAACTATTAATCCCGGTGATCAAGACATTAGTGTCGCCACCTGCAGTTGCCGCACCGTTCATGGATCCTCGCGTTTCACCACGATGCAACTATATTCACCCCAAGCGCTGGTACGCAGCAAGAGCACGTACGGTTTAGTTTGGTCAATTTTTGCCCCAAATCTTGATCCGGGCACAGCTACACTGAGGGAGGCGGGCACAGCACCAGCTTGATAAATCTCGTTCAAAAAACCAATTTCCATGAGACCGCCAGCCTCTAGGAGATTGCCCCACAGCTTGCTTGGCACCGCCAAGGCCGGGGCCTCAGTGACTCCAGCAAAAAACTGCTGCAGGGCATTAAGCTCGGCCAAATCAAGATCCGTGATACCAGCAGCGCCACTCACGACTAGACCGACGTCCGCTGGAGAAATCCCAGCTTGCTCGACCACCTTGTGTAGCAGCCTAAGTATGGATCGGCCGTCGCTATGAAAATGCTTTGGTCCCAGTCCATCACTAGTCACAGCGCCACCAACCAACGTCGCTAACACTGAAGCACCACGACAACGCGCTTGCTCCCGTCGCTCGATGGCGACAAAGGCGGCCCCATCAGCGAGAACCATGCCAATCGTCTCAGGATCTAAGCCAAAGGGGACCGTTTCGTAGTTCTTATTGGGTACTCCCCTCTGGGTTAATCCGTGCTTGGTTAACATGGCGAGGTAAATTGGATCGGTGGGAAACGCGAATCCACCAGCAATAGCCAGGTCAATTTTGCCACGCTTGAGGCGCTGCATCGCATTGATCACTGCCAACTGACCCGCGACAGCGGACGCCATGTAACTTGAGTTGGGGCCACGCGCGTCCATAAGGAGCGAGGTATAACAGAGCACATTATTGGTCAGCCCTGTCAGCAAGGTCACAGGTCTTGCTTCGTGACTTAGACGCGCAAACGTCGCCAAGTCATAACTCCCATCCCCCTTGTGTGATGCAATGATCGCCTCGCGGTAGGCATCATTGTCACTGGCACAAGGTGACGGCGATCCGACGTAAACACCAATGCGCGCGGCGGGATAATCACCGATATTGAGTTTGGCATCATCGAGAAGCACCGAGACACCGGCCATACCTACACTGTCGGAGTGGGAAATACTCTTCAAATGCCGTTTGTCACGCATGAGCGGCATCGCTTTAAACCCAGCCAAACTGTAGTCTTTTTGCTGCCGCTGATCAGGTTTAGCCGTCATACACTCTGACAGCCTGGTACGTCCCGTAGCTAAATTGGTTAAGGCGCCAAGCCCAGTAATGACTAAATCTTGACCGCTCATACCACCTTTCATACCGTCCCCCTACCAGCGATCAGAGCTGTATTAGAGCCGCCAAAGCCGACCGAATTGGACAGTGCATAATTCATGGGATGCGAGCTAATCTGAGGCGGAGTCAAGTTAACGCGGCAGTCAGGATCCGGGTTGAATAGGTTGATCGATGGAGGCAGCACTTGGTGCTCGAGAGCCTTCACACAGAAGGCAAATTCGATGGCACCAGCAGCAGCAATCATGTGACCAGTCATACTCTTCGTAGAGCTGACATAGGTTCGTGGTGCAAATTCACCAAACACTTTGGCAATTGCCAATGCCTCGATGCGGTCATTGAGTTGCGTCGAGGTGCCATGAGCGTTGATATAACCAACTTCAGCAGCGGTAATGCCAGCATCATCAAGTGCCATTTGCATGGCCTCGACCGGCCCAGTACCCTCGGGATGAAGATCGGTGATCCGGTAGGCCGACTCGGTCACGCCGTAACCACACACCTCACCCAAGATCGTGGCGCCGCGGGCTTTGGCATGCTCTAGCTCTTCAAAAACAAAGACGCAGGCACCTTCACCAAAGACGAATCCATCCCGATCACGATCAAAGGGCCTGGAAGCTGTCTTGGGAGAGTCGTTGCGTTTTGACAAGGCTCCGAGGAGATTGAAGCCCGTGTGATAGAAGGGACTGATCATCGAATCTGTCCCACCAGTTAAGACTAAGTCGACATCGCCGGACAAAATTTGATCGTAAGCTTCGCCCATGGCCTGACCAGAGGATGCACAGGCAGTATGGACTGAGGTAATACCGCCACCTGCCCCCATCAACCGTCCCAGTATGGACGACATTTGATCGGGAAAGAGATGAATGTGTGGGATGAGACTTGGATCATCAAACTTTCTCTGTAAATGCACTTGGTCGTACCAGGACAGCTGGGGGCACTGCAGGCCAACGCCAAAACAAACCGAGGTGCGATCGGATACAGGTCCGGCAATTGGTATGTGAGCTTGCTCCAGGGCCTCTTTCGTCGCATTGATCGCAAACGCACAAATATCGCTCATATGGGGAACTTCGTGCATCAGCACAAGATCCTTGGCCAACTTGAATCCATCGACCTCGTAAGCCATCTGAACTGGAAATTGACGCGCATCAAAGCGCCTCACCGGCCCCGCTACGGAGATCCCTTCGACCAGACCGTTCCAGGTGTCCTGCATCGATAGTCCAAGGGGTGTTACAGCTCCGATACCTGTGATGACGACACGACGACGCAGCGACTGTTTTTCAGAGTTGGTTTGCATAGCCCTACCCAGTTACATCGTAGATGAATTCGCTCCGCAGGATCCTCTTGCCGTCCTTGAGTAGTTCGGCAGTGACGTCACCAAGTCGTCTGCCGCTGACTGTGCGGACACCGGCGCTGGTTAGGATCACTTCCGTGATATCTCCTGGAGCAACGAAGGTTCTGATCTTAAGTCTCTGCATAGCTAGCAAGGTCAGCTCTTGATCGTCTTTCAGTGCAAACAAGCGCCGAGCACCCTGGCCCAACATCTCGGTCAGGATCACCACGGGCGTCACTGGAAACCTGGGAAAGTGATCGGCGTAAAAGGGTTCGTCACGACTGAAAAGGTGCCGCGTGTGAATCCGCCGCCCCACATCCACGCTAAGCACCTCACCGACTAGGTCGGCAAAGGGATAGGCTGGACCGTCAGAACCAGGCAAGATAAGCCCCCCGTTGGTTAAAGCCTGATAGCGCGCTTTAGTTACTTCGGGATCCTCGAGCTCAGCAAGTGGCATGAACATACCACCACAGTCACTCAGGCGTTGCACCACGACACCATTGACCAATGCCTCGGCGCTAAACCGGAATGCATCCTGGCCTAAATCGTGAATGGTCGCGCGGAGCTCAACCCGCGAGCCTATGGGTACGAGTCCCTTTGATTCGATGCTGTCAACAAAGAGAAATACGGGACGCGCCGTAAAATTATTCTCCTTGAGACAGTACCAGGAGGCTAATTGACCAAGGGCTTCAAAAATTGCACCGGGAGCAACATGGGCCTGCTCCTTGCGTAACGGATATCGCAATGGTTCAGTGATGGGAAAGTGCCTGTATCCAACTATAGACCCTTCACCAACTTCAGTAATTGCGTCCACGAACAAGAAGCGCATCCTGTACTCCCGGCGTCAAAAAATTACGGTCAGAGCGAAACAGGTTTCTCAGTGCCGAGCCCCGTCAACACCGCGCCCCCTCCAGTTAACTGTTCTTCCACCATACGCACGAAGGTTTGGACGGTAAACAAAGTCGGGATTTCACGGAGATGGAGTCCTGAGCGGAAAGCCTCAGCTTTGACTTCCGGCAGCATGGCTTTCAGGTTTGTAAGACCTGCGTCGGTAAGGCGACCCTCGACCGCAAACTCGGCGTCACTCAACTGACCACGAGCTTTCTGCTCAATCTCACCGCGTGGGAGCTTAATGTTAAACTCTTTTTCCAAGCGAAACATGATATCGAGAAAGTCGATACTTTCTGCACCCAGGTCAGCCATCAAGTTGGCTTGGGGCTCGACCTGCTCGAGATCCACATAAAGTGCGTCAGCAATTACGGCTCGTACGCGGTCCAAATTGTTCATCAGACTCTCTCCTATGTCATAGTTAAACAGTCCCAGGTTGGGACACGAATCACACGATTAATCCACCATCGACATGAATCACGGATCCCGTGATGTAGGATGCAGCCTTGCTACTCAAAAATTTCACGACGGCTGCCACTTCGGCGGGCTGCCCATAACGTTTGAGGGGGATTCGCTGCAAAATCTCGTCACCAGCAAGAGCGCGCACATCTTTGCTCATGTCAGTTTCGATCATACCTGGCGCCACACAGTTGACGCGGATATTTCGGGGAGCAAGTTCAATTGCTAGAGCCTTGGTCATCGCCTCAATGCCACCCTTAGATGCTGCATAGTTGCAGTGGCCGCGCCCTGGCCGCGTGGCAACGAGGGAGGAGATATTGATGATCGATCCCTGCCGCCGACGCATCATAAAGCGCGAGGTTATGCGACAGAAGTGGAAGGCCCCACTAAGATTTGTGGTCAGCACGTCGGACCACGATTTGTCTTCCATGGTCATGATCAAACCGTCGGCAGTGATACCTGCGTTGTTGATGAGCACATCGATACGACCGTGCTCTTTCTCGACCATAGTGACCGCTTCATCGACTGCCTTTTCGTCGCGCACATCGACCTGCAAAGCCTGCACACTCAGCCCTTGATCACGCAGAGAGCACTCCAGAGTCCTGGCGGCGTCACTTCCGTGGACGTAGGTGAACACCACCTTGGCTCCACCGTGGGCGAAGGCCTCGACCATGGCTCTACCGATGCCACGACTACCACCGGTGATGATGACGACCTGTTCGGAAAATTCTAGCTTGTCACTCACAATGACCTCCTGGGGCGTCGGCGTCTGGGGTCGCGCAACCTACGGCTCTCGTATCTAGTAAACTAACGGCTTAGATGTGCAGAATTCATGCCAAATCCAGTAATGACTTATGGGTACCTAACATACCGAATTTAGTTACTGTGTGCGTCCTTACGTCACATAGCTGACTGCCAAAGTTGGCGGGGACTAGATTTTTTAACTGCCAAAATTGGCAGGCCATGATACGAGTATATGTTTAGTTCTAAAAAGTGCACGCGGAGCAGCGTTGGAAACCACCCCCTTATCGCCATCTGAAATCGTTGATTCGCCCCTGGGGGGGGCCTCCAGCATTGCGGGAGGGCGCTACGAGCTGCAGGAGCTGATAGGGCGCGGCCCACTTGGTCTCGTTTACCGCGCCATCGATCAGGAACTGGAGCGACCGGTCGCGATCAAGTGCATTTTTGACACGGGCCTTCCTGACCTCAGAAGTCGCGTCCTGGCGGAGGCCAAGGCACTTGCTGCGGTCAACGACCAGCATGTGGCTAAAATTTATGATGTCTTATCTGACGATGACCGCGTCTTTATTGTTACCGAATGGTTTGAGGCCAAGCACCTTTCTGATGTGCGTTTACCGCTCGCACCGAGTGTCGGCATCGCCTTAATGATCCAAGTATACGAGGGGTTGGCAGCCGCTCACCAAGTCGATCTACCGCACCGCGGCTTGAGCGCCGACCAGGTTTTGGTCGGGCAGCAGGGACAGGTCAAGCTCATTGGCTTTGGTGGCACATGGCAGAGGATATCTGCCAACAGCGCACGAACTAATAAGCAGCAGCGGAGTGGCGATCGCAGCGTAGCGAGTACCGAGCAACTGGACTGCGCAGTGAGGAACGATCTCCAAGCTGCGGAGCACCTGATGCACACGGTCGGCGCCACTCTACTCGGTAGAGCAAGTAGCAGCGCTGCGATTATGGCCAAGGACCTGCGCATCCTCCTCGCAACTCTAACCGATGAGGATCCGGCGACACACATCCGGCGCAATCTTCGTGCTCATGAGTCGCGGCGATCGCCACCGTCTTCCACTAAGGGTGTCGATCAACCACTGCTGCCTCCGGATCGGCTGATGGTGGGTCATTCCCCAGGCCTGCTGGCGGTTTACCAACTGATCACACGACTGGCACCGGTTAATGTGGCAACCCTGATCACGGGCGAAACCGGGACCGGCAAGGAGCTGGTTGCACGCGAAATCCATCGTCTATCTGGGCGTGCCGCGGGACCGCTGATCACTGTAAATGCCGTCGCCATGCCGGCCAGCTTGGTCGAAAGTGAGCTCTTTGGCCACCGTCGTGGCGCGTTTACTGGCGCGCAAAATGACCGCGTTGGTCTCATAGAGAAAGCTGACGGCGGTACTTTATTTTTGGATGAAATCGGTGAACTTTCACCCGAAATCCAAGCCAAACTACTGCGGGTACTGCAGGAGCGCAGCTTCACGCGGATTGGTGATAATACGCCGCGCCACAGCGATTTTAGATTGGTGACGGCGACGCACCGTAATTTACCAGAGTTGATTGCTAGCGGTAAATTCCGCGAAGATCTTTATTACCGGATCGCCGCAGCGAACATTCAGATGCCACCGCTCAGGGAGCGACGTGAAGACATTGCTCCGCTCGTGTTACATTTTCACCGCCGCTTCACCGAAGAGCATGGTCTAAGTCCAAAGCGCTGGTCAACGAGCGCCCTTCATTTTCTAAGCGATCTGCCCTGGCCCGGTAATATCCGCCAACTAGAACACTGTGTCCGCCGCGCGCTTGTGATGTGTGACGGTCCTTTAGTGCAGCCGAGTCATCTGGATGGTGAATTAGGCGGTGATCTAAACGCGGCATGGAAATGCATCGATGAACTTCAGGCCGTGACACAACCCACTCTAGACGAAGCCAGAAATGCCTGGATGCGGCGTTTTCTGCAACGAGCCTTAGCTAAGCACAATGGCCGTCGCAGCGACACTGCTAAAGCCCTTGGTATCGGTGAGCGCACGCTTTTCCGTTACATCGAACAATTTGGCATCACCTAGCTTCATGAATGCAAAGCACTCAGACAATACCTCTATTCTCGGTGGCAAGACGTTGCTGACCGGAATCTGGCTAATAGCTTTTTTTCTAAGTGTGCGTCCGTCGACTACACTCATCCCATGGCTCGGCATCAGTTTCAGCCAATGGGTAGATCAGGCTTGGGACCAGATGGTAGCGGATCCCCAAATGCGTTCACGGGCGTTCGACGAGCGTTTTGGCTCAGCTTATGAGAAGTTGCCGCATCGACTGCGCCAATTCGCAAGTGATGTAAGCGAGGGCAAATGGACAGCGCGCGTGAGCGAGCCGTACCTTGGTGAGCCCCTGGCAATTGCCGG
The DNA here is from genome assembly GCA_016874735.1 of Deltaproteobacteria bacterium. Taxonomy (NCBI): domain Bacteria; kingdom Pseudomonadati; phylum Myxococcota; class Myxococcia; species Deltaproteobacteria bacterium. The sequence goes on along the minus strand of VGTI01000012.1, from coordinate 55,071 downwards.
AGTCGTTAGGCTATTTCCCGAAATCGAGAACATCGCGGTATCTTCTCAACTCACGTCTCAAGACGAGCTCTATCAGAGACTATTTGAGGGGCTATATCCGGTACTGGTCAGCGAGGGCTTTGCCAGCAGGTATCGCCTCATGGCACCTGGCGAAACCACAGACTGCCAGCTCCTAGGCGCAACTAAGGAGGCGCAACTTGTACGCTGTCCTTAAATGCGGCGCCATCTTTGTTGGCCTCAGTAGCCTCTTTTACTTTCTAGGCCGTAGCGTCCTTGGTTGGCGCCAGCATGCCGCACCATCTACCGCATTAGCGGCGGGTTTGGTCCTAAATCTACTCTGTGCAATGCTCACCGGTCAGATCGTTGGCGGTCTTGTAGTTGCCGGTATGACGGCGGTCGCCTCCGGGGCACTGGCACGCTATTGGGGAGCGACAACTGCCGACGCAAGCCCAGACACCGCAGGCGATCAGGCTCAAGGAATTCGCTTCTTGATTGGACTGGGAGTAATTGCCAGCTGCTTCCTCATCCTATGTCTGGTCGAGCCCATCAAGGATTGGGACGCGCGATCAATTTGGTTTTACCACGCTAAGGTTATTTACCATACCAAGAGCATATGGGCCGGAGGTGCCTGGGCCACAGAGGCCAATATCTACACGCATCTAAACTATCCAAAATTATTTTCATTACTTGCTGCGCAAGTCGCCACGCTACTGGGATTTTGGAATGAGTACGCCCCCAAATTGGCCATCACCCTATTAGCCCTGCCCATGCTTGCCTTTTACTGCGAAGCTTGGCAACGCCTTTGCAGTAAATATGACACGGATAAAGGCGTCGGCTGGATTTATGTTGGGATGCTGACGCTGCTCCTCTTTGGTTTCGATGGCTCAGGTTTTTTTCTCTTCAATGGCTATATGGATGGCTGGGTAGCGCTCTACGCCTGCCTAGCAACGATAGCTTGGGTGACAAGTGGTAATCTGTGGCAGGTTTTTGTATTTCTATGTCTAGTTGCCGAGATTAAGCAGGAGGGGTTGATCCTTGCAGGCATAGTCAGCACGATCGGCATCGCGTTACAGGCACCTCGAGTACGAGCTCTACTTCATAGCCAAGGTAAATTCGTCATGCTGCGTCATGCTGGCAAAGGCGCATTACTCATCGTGCCGATCTTCGCTTGGTTTATAGCCGTGAAGGTTCAGCATCTGGCGCGGAGCCATTACTCGGGCAACACCTTTGAGAGAGCTTTAGCAAGACTGTCGACCCCAAGTGACTGGGAGTGGATAGTCGCAAATATCTTACTGCATAACGCCATGGTCTTACCGTCGCTTGCTCTTGCGACGGTGTTGACGCTAGTGATCATCCGCCAAAGGCGCGGTCAACCGATCATTTTACTACTGCCGCTCTTAACAGCAGTTGGCTACATTGCTGTCGTATTCTGTGTTTACTTAGCAACCAATGCTGATCTTTATTGGCACCTGGGTGCATCTGCTGGGCGCGTAGGATTATCCATTGCGTTGCTACTTGCAACGTTCAATTTTTTGGCTATTTACTGCCTCTTCTGCAACAAACGATCTGCCTGATCAGCACGTCCGAGCTTTTTGTAGGTCTCTGCCAAGTCGAGGGTAAGATCGCGGTCGAAAGGCATCATGCGTGATAGTACCTCTTGCTCCGCAGCAAGTTTATCCCACTTGGATTGTAGCTTCAAAATTCTGATCAAATTCAGTCTCGGTGGAATATCCGTTGGTGCAATGCGCATGGCACCTCTAAAATTTCTCTCTGCCTCCTCAAACCTACCCTGTTTGGCGGCGATGTAGCCAAGATTCTGAAAGGACATGTAAAAATCTGGCGCCAATGTCAGGGCTTGACGGCAGGCTGCAGTGGCTTCCTCCCACATTTCGCGCCTAGCTAACGCTCCGCACAAATTATTGAACGCCAGCGGATAAGACGGAAACACGGCAATTGCCCGTTTTAGCGACTCCGTCGCCTCGACCAGCCGGTTCACATTGATATAGCTATTACCCAGATTATTGTGCACACGGCCCCAATCTGGCCTTAGTGATAGAGCTGCGCTGAAATACTTAATCGAATCGTCCCATTGCTTTTGGTTTGCTGCGTCGTTACCCAAGCCCACCAAAGCCATCACGCCATTAGGCTCGACATCAACACTATGTTGAAAAAGGGCGCGCTCATTGGCCCAGTATCTGACTTGTATCACACTGAGAACCGTAAATAGCGCGCATATACCGACAGCCAAAGATTGCAGCTGCCTCAGACTAAGACTGGGCCAAAAACGCTGGATACTTGCCAAGTGTACCTGCGACACCAAAAACGCCGGTACGACCATGGCTAGGTAGGCATAACGATCACAGACCGTCGTCAAAAATTGGTTTGAAAACATGAGAAAACCGAGATTTGGCGCAAGAAGCAGCGCAAATGCTACAAGCGATCCGAGGAGCAGAGGAAAGCGGCGACGGTGACGCAGTAAGTAAATAAAGGCAAGCGCCGGTAACACGCCTAGGGCGCAAAGCAAATAATTGCTTGCCACCAAGTCGGGCCGCCGCGCGTAATCGACGGCGTACCCGAATGGGATCAGGATCTTGCGCGCATAAAACAGCAAGGCATCGCCGGCAACAAATGGGCGCTGCCACCAGGCAACAACCGGCAGTGGCCCTTCGGGCGCCTGTGCGCCACTAGTCAGCTTAGCAATCATGACACCGACACCAAGCGGGAGGGCAAGCGTCAGGCCGACGCGCCACCAGATCCTCTTCGCCACAAAAATGCCGATAAAACCCATCAATAAAGGCACGACGACTGCTGCAGGTTTGGCCAAGATGGCAAGAATGGTGAGTCCTACGACTGAGCCATAATTGATCATCATTCTGGCATTGCTCAGTTTGTCCTTGCGATTTAACTGCCTGATGTAAACATAAACGGCGCTTAGCGATAAAAAGGCGCAGAGTAAGTCCTTGGCCCCGGTAATCCAACTCACTGCTTCCACCTGGAGAGGATGAAGCAAAAAGAACATAGCGCCCACCAAGGCGGCTATTTGCGATGCTCCGAACTGACATAGAATCAACCACACCAAGTAACCATTGGCAGTGTGAAGCAGCACATTACCAAAGTGAAAGAGACCGGGATTTGGCACCGCAGGGGTGCTAGGATCCTGACCTATGCGTGAGATGGCAACGCCACCAGCCCAATAGGTGTAGGTTACTGGAATAAAAAGTCCGAGATGAGGACGCTCCCAGAAGGCCCCAAGTTCATCCGCGGTCAGCGACTGCAAATGGGGATTCTTGACGATATTCTGATCATCGTCATGCTCCAGGAAGCCGTAGCGTAAGGTGGGTCCGTAGATCGCACTCACCAAAGCTGCCATCAGCAGCAAGACGCGCGGCCGCATGCCTAAAGCCATTATCTACTCCTAGGTTGACCCCTGACTCAGCGACGCCTGAATAGCAAATCGTCGTCGTGCAAGGTACGACTACGGTGAATGAAGGCAGCGGCCGCCGTCGTCGGGAGTTCTGCCAAATTAGGACATTCCGCGTAAAGAATTTGGTGCGCCTGCCACAGTTCATTCACGCAGGGATCATCTGAATGCAAGTGAAAGTGCTTCTCGGCTGATTTTCTCGGATTGCGAGTAGATTTAATGGCCTCAGCCAGCGCATCGGTTGGCACGTATTTATGTCGACGCGGACCACCCAGATAATTCTTTTTCGGTGCAGGGGCCTCGGTTACTTCCGCAATAGATGCGCCGCCCAAATGCTTCAATAATCGTAGGTAGCCTAGTCTTTCGCAGAATTCCTTTTCAACTTCTTGCCACTTAGCGACGATTTCAGCGGTCTCGTCCTGTAAAATCACACCGTAATTGGCGATCACGATCGCTGTTTTATTGATGTGACCACAGATAGAGGAAAATAGATCATCGAGTGATTTTGGATAAGGAACGATCGCAACCTCAGCACCTAAACGTTCCGACAACCAACAAGGAACATTCATGTCGTGGTTGTGTTCGTGGGCCATAAGCAGAGAGACTAAGGAGGTCAATTCAACCACTACTTTAGCCGGCATCAGCGCGTGCACACTCGCGTGATGACTGTCTAACCATTCAGATACTAGGGGTTCGTCTAACTGCTCCAAAAGTTTGTCGACGGGAAATTCCTGCCATCCAAAGTCACTACTCACTTCTGTAATGCGTACAGAAGGTTTTTTTATGAGGACATTGCGGCCAGCACCGCGCGCGTATTTGATCGAAACATAACCAGATTCTGCCTGACACCATTGGGGACACAAAGCTCCGACGCGTTGTGAAATAGCTAGGAACTCCTGCAACGCCGGGGCGACCTGATCAATACGCATAGAACTTCCTGTCATGTCAGTGGCGGTGAAATTTCAACGATGTATGGCTTATTGCGAGATTATACTAAATTTTTCGCCGCCTGGCGGGGAGAAGATAATTTTTCTAGGTGACGACCTAATCATCGATAAATACTGAGTTATCAGGCTTTTTTATAAAATCAACCAAAGCACCTAAGTTAAATGACTGAGCCAATCTTGCCGTTACATAGGACACGGAGGATTAACTCGTCTTATGTCCGGCTTACCGCAAATGAGCCAAGAGCACCGCGCAATGCTTTTTAGGTCATTACGTGACCTAGACTTATCCGTCATCGTCCCCGTTTTTAACGAAGCTAAACACATTAAAGCAAATCTGGACCTACTACTCGCCGAGGTCGTTCCATATTTTTCGAAATTTGAAATCTTAGTTGTGAGTGATGGCAGTACCGACGGTACGGCAGAGGTTTTGCAAGATTTCATACATCCGCAGATAAAATTAATCGCCTACGAAAAAAACCACGGCAAGGGTTATGCCATCCGCGAGGGTTTTAAGAGGTCTCAAGGCGATTTTGTCCTCTTCATCGATGGCGGCATGGAGTTGCATCCACGGGAAATCAGAATATTTCTCGGTCTTATGGAACTTTACGATGCCGACGTCGTTGTCGCATCAAAGCGTCATCCTCAATCACAAATTGACTATCCTACTATTAGGAGGATCCTAAGCTTTATCTATCAGCTACTGATTCGTTACCTATTCAAGATGAACGTAACCGATACGCAGGTTGGACTGAAACTATTCAAGCGTGACGTTATCAGGTCCATCTTGCCACACTTATGTCTAGACCGTTACGGAGCTGACCTCGAGATACTCGCTCTGGCGCGCGCAGCAGGCTATCAACGATTTCTGGAGGCCCCCGTTCGTCTTGACTATTTCAGAACGAATTCAAGACCATTCCTACGCGAAATGTTTCATATATTTCGCGTAGGATCATCAGTCCTACTGGATACGCTACGTCTCTACGGCAGAATTCGCAAACTTACGATTAAGCCCCCTTTAACGGAATCTAGCGACCATGATATAGCTGCCTAATAACTCCTTCACGATTGCGTGGCTGTATGAAGACGCCGAAATTTGTACCTCACCCGCTCCTCAAACATCCTCAGGCGCAAACGGCTTTTGGTGCCCTATTCGCAAGGCCAGTTAAACTCGAGAGTACGCTGCGTCTTTGGGTTGATTTGGGGGACGGTGACTCTTTACTTTTAAACGAGGAACCGGCGAAGCACGACGACACCGATAAGCCGGTAGTCATCATCCTGCATGGACTTGGTGGATCTGGAGATGGAGCAACTATTATCCGTCAAAGCGCGAAACTCAACCAACACGGTTATACTGCCATCAGATTTCATCATCGCGGCTGTGGACGAGGCGTTGGTGGTAGAGCCAAGCAGATCTACCACTCTGGGCGCACTGGAGACATCGTAAGAGCCCTGAACTACCTTGAAAAAAGATGGCCTGGACGTCCAGTATTGGCGATTGCGTATTCGCTGTCAGGGAATATGCTTCTGCGCTTGCTCGGCAATACAGCGCCAAGCCAAATACCTAATTTGGCGGGCGCATTAGCCATATGTCCACCGATTGATCTTGAGGCATGTTCCAACGCCATCGCAACTGCTAGGAACCGGCATATAGATCGATTTTTTAGTTATTTTGTCACCAAGCAGGCTATCGCACGTGATCGTCAGCTAGCAAAATACAGGAATCCCAATCTACGTCATGGACTTAGCTTGCGGGAATTCGACGCCGTTTATACGGCCCCTAACGCCGGATTTAAGTCTCGCGAGGAGTATTACCGTGAATGTTCGGCGGCGCCTGTTTTAGCCAAGATCAGTCTCCCTACTACTATCCTAGCCGCGAAGGATGACCCGATCATACCGTCATCTATCTTTGACGACAGAGTGCCGCAACATATTAACCTTCGTCTTGAGCAGCACGGTGGTCATGTGGGCTTTTATGCTGCAAGCGTGACGCCGTACGGCGATAGGCGCTGGGTCGACGCTTTTGTTTTGGACTGGGTCAAGGCCAGCCATCGCTAGCTAATCGCACCACTTCTCGGCCGGCATTGCAAGCCCCAGTTTTTGTCCCAGAAACGGGAAAAAACTAGGTAGATCTGCATGCGCGGCATAAGCAAATCGGGCCAGGCAGGCAATTTCGAAGCTCTTCCTGTAATCACCGAGCTGCATGAGCGCATAGGCTAAAACCACGTACTGGCCACCGATTGTTGATCTTGAATTAGGATTAGCTAGGATCTGCTCCTTAGTCAGCATATGACCGGGCATGTCATCTGCTACCTCTTGATACTTCCCTAGCTTTACGTAAAGTAGCCACTTATCAAGTAGCGTCACTACGTTAGTAGGCTCAAGCCGTTCTGCCTCCCTAAGATATGGCAACCCGTCCTGATAGCGACCTTCACGCATGGCAACAGCTAACATCCCTATGTTTGCACCGTAGCTATCTGGATTAGACTCAAGCATCGCAGGAAACAGCGTCTTATCATTCCGCCATATTGTTAAGCGCTGCGCGCTCACTGTACCCCAAAATACCGCTAACACTGCGACGCCACCAAAGACCCAACGGGCTGGCAGCCTTGCGATAATGCCTGAGGCAAATAAGGCGATGCCAACCAGAGGTAAATACATATAGTGATCAGCTACCGTAGATACATGCTGGTAGGCGAATCTTACGAGCCCGGATGTTGGTGCCAACGCTACCACAGCAAAGGCAATCAACGCCCACTCTCGCCCCTTGAGTAGCCTAAAAGTGGCAGCAATCAGGGCCGTAGTTGCCATTAGTAAAAATACTGGTCTTATGAACAGCAGCAAATTTATGACTTTCTCTGGGGTGCGCCCATAATCCACGGCCAAATCGAAAGGCCAGAGTAGTTTAGTCAAATAAAAACCGTAACTATCCATCGCCACCAAGAGGCGCGACGCCCACGGTAGGTCAGGGACTGCAAAGCTAATCACCTCGGTCTGAATATCTTTGGTCCGAAGCACTGCGATGAGTCCTATGAGCAACCACGGGAGATATTTTTGTAAAGCGCGGCGCCACTGCCGAGGATTTTCGGCCATCATGATGATGCCAAGCGCAACAGGTAACACCGTGGCTGATGGTTTACAGAGCAGCGCCAAAGCAAACACGACAAAGCCAATGAACTCACGACGCAGAGAGTATCCCTGGTAGAGGCTAAGATTGGTGGTAATTAAAACCATGAGACAACAAAGTAGGTCCCGGAGTCCGGTAACCCAAGCAACCGACTCTACCTGAAGAGGATGCAAAGCGAACAACAATCCGGCCGTAACACCCGCCATTCTGGCGTTGACACCATAGCGGCGATCGATCGGTACGAAGCGATAAGCAAGCACACAAACGAGGCCTGTGTTCACTGCGTGTATCAGCACATTGAGGCCATGGAATAACCGCGGATCTGGAGGCGTCGCAAATTTAAATAATCCGTACCACACGGTATAGACGAGCGGGACAAACATTCCGACAAAGTGTTCAGTCCAAAAACGCCACCACGTACCATCGAGAAACCATGGGTTCTGTGTCACATTCTGATCATCGTCCCAGCTGACAAAATCAAAATTTACCGACCGTCCATAGACCGCCACAACTATGACCAAAACACATATGAGAGGCCAACGTCTCTCCATCGATGCAAAGATCCGCGAATTGTCTGGCGTATTCACGGTACCCCCTCGAGTCTGGTCTGCAAATCCGTCACTCGCGCCAAGAGAAAACGATAACGCTGGTTACTGCTTTGTTCGATCGCTAGCCTTAACGAATCAAGAATCTTACGTCCGTTTATTGCGTCACCCATCTGCAGGTAAACCAAAGCCAAATTGTATCTGAGCACCAAACTATCGTCGGGGCGCGCAACCTTAGTGATCCCTTCCTCTAGCAATGACTTGGCATAGGGCAGATTAAAATAATCGGGATACTGTCTGGAGCTATAGATTGTCGCCAAATTATTAGTGGCGAGATTTGCGAGATATGGATCGGCGAGGGCCAGGCTTTTTTGAAATTGCTCGATAGCCTTGGCTATATCGCCGCGCTCTTGGTAAGCCTGCCCCAGATTATTGAATGCTAGACTACTCGCTGGTACTTTTTTGACCGTGTCCCCCCATAGGCTAAGATTATCGTGCCATACCTGAGCCCGGCCGTGGCTAGCTATCATCATTAACATCAATAATAATGCCATTGTTGGTAAAAGCAGGTGACGCAACAAGCCCATAGATAAGCTCAGTGATCGAGTCACCGCAGAGCCAAGATTTTTTGCCACTTCGATCACCAGGATAGTCATCGCAATCAGCGGTAAGTAAGCATAGCGATCGTTGACAAAATTGATACGCGGCACCAGATTCATCACGGGTGCTAAACTCAAGAGCAAAAATATTATCCATAGGATTTGTTCGCGCAATCGCTTTATAAATAGGATGCTCAATACCGCGATTACAAATATGGCGCCTGTGAGCTGATAATTTCCCCATCCGCCCGAGGACTGATAGGACGGATAGATGATCGATAGATCTAGTGGCCAAAAAAATGCCTGCACGTAAAACCCAAGCACAGCCCAAATCATGCCTGGCCATCCCAGAACGCGCTCTGGCGTCAGCATGACTGCACTTAATTGAGGCACAGCACTCGCATAGGCATGGACTCGCAGGATGACGGCGCCCCCAACGAGAACCAACGCCACCACGTGGACCGGCCATTTTCTGGGAATCGCTCTACGCTCTCTGAGGCAGTCGCTCAAAGCCACCCAAAGAGGCAGGAATATCCCATTAGCCTTGGAAAGTACCGCTAAGACATAAAATCCAAGATAAAGAGTGACCCAGCCAAAACGTCTGGTATTGGTGCGATTGGACTTTTCATACGAGATTAAAGATAGGAGATAAAAACACGTCGCTAAAAGTCCTTTGCGCTCACTGATCCAAGCGACCGTCTCCACCTGGAGGGGATGAATAGCAAAGATCCCGACAGCCGCCCAAATAATCCGCGGATCTTTGATGATTCTTTTTAACCACACCCAACACAGCAAGACATTCACAACATGTAGGAATAAATTACTTAAGTGTTGGACCGACGGCTGAAAGCCTGCAAATCGCACTTCGCACCAATAAGACATGAGAGTCAGGGGCATATAGTCCCCATTGTAATACCCGCCAAATGCTGCCTTGACGGCGTCGATGAACGGCATACGTAAAATAGCATTATCTGCTATGAGTAAATCATCATCCCAAAGCACATAGGACATCGACCGCACCTGCCAAAAGACACATAGCACGCTGATCACAATGAAACCCAAGGGGATATGCTCCCGATCAACTAGACGGACTTTACTCACGACGCCCCCCGAGGACTCGAGCCAAACCCTCTCGCGCATCCAGACGATTCACTTCAAGACTCAAAGCATTTCTATAGGCGTCTGCGGCTGCCTTCAGGTCTCCCTTGCGCTCAAAAACAAGAGCGAGATTTACATATCCAGTAGCCAACTTGGGAGCCAAACGGACTCCCTCGCGCAACTGGACTTCGGCCTCTTCAAAACGACCGAGCGAGGCAAGCAAAGAACCCAAATTGATTCGCGGCGCTACCGACTGTGCATCGATAGCTATAGCCTGCAAATAAGCGCGTACCGCGGCCTGAGGATCCCCATGATCTGCGAGAAAATCACCGTATACTGTGTGAATCTCAGAGGCATTGGGTTGCCTGCGCAGTGCCTCAAGGTACATGCGGTTAGCGCCTTCTATGTCTTTGATACCGACCAATGCATCGGCCAGAAGCCGTGCCGTCTCGGCACGCCCAGGAAACAAATCCTCACTTTGCATGAGGTAGCCTCGGGACACCTCGAATTGTCCCAGCTGATTAGCTACGCGCGCGGCACCTTCTAGTGCTGTTGCCGTGGATGCTCCGCTCCCAATGATCTTATTGAACTGCTCCAGTGCAAGTTCATGCTGGCCCTGGCGTTCGTAGGCAAGGCCCAAATTATAAAGTCCGTCACGAAAGCGCGGACGCAGGGATAAAGCGCTCGTAAAGGCCCTAGCGGCATCTGTCCAGCGTTGATCCGTCATGTAGCCAGCCCCAAGTGACTGCCAAGCTACTAAGCTCCCCGGATTGCGTGCAAGTGTGTGGGTAAAGAGGGCGTCGGCGCTTGCCCATGTCTCTACCTGCATACTCGCGAGTATAGCCAGGGCTGCAGTCACACTTGGCACGGCGATCAGCGCCACTTTTGGCTTCACACTGTTTAGCAACCAAACGCATATCAAGGACACTCCGAGCATGGGCATATACATGTAGCGGTCTGCAACCGTTGAGTGACTTTGGAACTCAAATGGCACTAGACCCAAAACAGGGCTCAAAGCAGCCACTAAGATACCAGCCCCCAGCCACCATCCGGACCGACGCTTCACCCACAGGGCGATCAGAACCAGGCCAATAAAGATCGCTGAAAACCATACTTGCGGCTGGTTCAATACCCAAACCGGTGTCGCCCCGTAGTCAATAATTAGTCCCAACGGCACCAGGGTTTTGGCTGTATAAAAAGAGAGGGCATCTGCTGCAATTAATAGGCGCTTAAGTGGAGACACCACCATCTTAGCCTGCTGCGCTTGTGACTCCCACACCGTCGCCATGATAGGTGCACTGAGCGCAAACCAGGCCGCCACCACCATGCCCGCACGCCGCCACGGCCAATGTTGGTAGAGCGCAATAACAATCACGACGCACGGCAGCGCCAATGCGGCAGGCTTAGCCAACAATGCAGCAAAATAAAGTAACGAAGCACCAAAGAGACGGCGCCGTAGCCACCTTTGTTCAGCTCCGCTTTTCATGATCAAGTAGACTGAGGGTAGAGCAAAACTGGCGCAGAGAACATCTTTAAGACCTGTAACCCATGCTACCGGTTCAACCTGGAGGGGGTGCAAGGCAAATACCGCCGCGCCTGCGAAGACCATGAATGCGCGTCGCGTAACGAGCCGCATGATGGCTGCAACCCAGAGGGTGTTGAGGCAGTGCAGAAGTACATTTACGGCATGAAACTTGGCAGCTGAAAAAATGAAATAGCCATCACCACTAATGCCAATTTGACTCACCTTAGCGATCAGAGCCCAAAGAGTATAGGTTAAGGGAATATACAGTTTGTGCAGTGGAGCCTGCCAAAATTGTTTGGTGCTCTCTGACCCACTGATGGCGAGATAAGGGTTCTCCGTCACATTTAGTGCGTCATCGTATGGTACAAAATCAAAACCGATGGTTCTGCCGTACACAGTGAGGACAAGGACTGTAAGCAGGACCGACGTAAGGATCATACGACTAGGTACTGTGGAGTGGCCCATATCGGCGGCAGTGGGTTGCGCACCGTTTTTTATTTCAGTCCGAACAGAGTCGCCCATTCTATCACTCGCTCCGGTGGGATCAATTTGCAATAATTGGCGCCGGCAAATTGCTGAATGACAGCAGTTTTTCCGGTCTGCAATTCAGCCGTGTCCAGTATCCACTGGTCTTTTTGGGTACCGTCACGCTCAAACCTAAACCCACTTGCAATAAACTGTTGTCCGGTGGATTTGCGACTACTCCGAATCCTGAAGGGGCCGTAACTGACCGAGTTTACCGCCTCTGTCGCGTCTTGACTCAAATCCCATCGCGCAGGATTGCCATAGCGATCTTTAAGTCTGTCTAATTGTTTCTCATCAATCACGAGACTAATCGCAGAGGCGATGATTTTTTGGTTCATTTGCGCACAGTTTAGCGGCACCGCTGAACTCGTGAGCCCAGACTCGGCGACAAAAGCCTCCTGACTGCGCATCTTACACGAGACGGATTTAGGCGAAAGATAGCGATCCTTTGATACATCGGTAATATTCCGATCTTGATCCACATACATGGGTAGATGCAGTTTAATCCGATCATTGATTTTAGTGACTGATGATTTATCAAAAATAAATGCCGGCTGGCTCAGCAATGATACGTAGGTTTTCACGTCAAAGTCGACGCGCGACCAGCCGTCTGCATCAAGCGCAAAGGCAGACTTTTGCATGAACTGACAGAGATCCGCGAGGGCGTTCTCACTAGCAAAATAGGGCTGAAGTAACTGCTTGGTCGCAGCTACAGACTCTTTAATAGCATTAGCGCCGTCGGCTTTAGTTACACCAGCAATAGCTCCCTCGATAGATTGAGCGGCAATAAAATCTACAATCTGGCGCCCAATAAGGCCGTGCGCCTCATCGAGGTCTACCGCTCCATCGATAACGTCACCGTCGGCTGGCGTACCGTCTGCAAACTGGGCATGTTTAACGCCACGCAAAACAATAACTGGTTTGTCCAAAATGGCTGCGGCGTCGCTTTCAGCGAGGTTTTGCATGACCTGATGCTCACGCGCCATATAGTTGATGCCAGTTAGGCCATCGAGTTCACCGCCGAGTGTGAGAACCGGGCGCTGGTAGTCATTGAGATTTTTACCGATGACAGGTGTCCGCGGCAGGTAGCTGGCTAATAGAATCAACCCCGGTAGCTTAAATCTTAGAGGTGCATCAGAGGCAAAAATTCCTCCGGCACTGTGGCCCGCAAGAAACACGTGGCTCGCAGGCTGGTCGACTCCTCGCTCTTTTAAGTACTTAACGGCTTCATTAACGGCTCCGTCGCTTTGGAGTGGGTTCGTAAAATCGCCAAGAAAATGCGGCACAAACACCCCGACAGAACCACCAGAGAGTTGGACGATCTTTTGGGCTAGAGCCGTGTACACGGCTGGTTTCATGTAAGCCCCAGTAAACAGCACCAGTATGGTCCGCGGATCTCCCGCCATGATGCGCAGAGATGCCGAACTATCAGTCACGGTGACTGGAACGTCCGCAGACTTGGTGCCACTGCCCGTGGTCTTACAGGCAGGAAGAGTCGTGCTTAACGCCAACATGAGAGCTAGCAGCCAGCTGATGCACCTAAGTTTCGTCGTCACATGTGCGCAAACTCGCCCATCTGCCATGAGTAGTCCCCTATGGTATCTGCCCCTCGGGGGTGGGCCTAACCGTGATGAATATGATTCATCAATGATACTGGCAGTTTGGGGGGCGGTAGAAGCTGGTTAACCCACCCAAATCGCAACCCCCTGATATGAAGGAGTATTTTTCTGCACTAAAGATTTAAGTCGATCAGATTTTGACTAGTTACACCGAGAAAGGCTATACGCATACTGCCCTTTTCCCCTTTTGAGATCCTGGAGAGACGCACAATGTTGGACGTCCTGAGCGAAGGGTTCCGCCAGGCGCGGGATAAGTTTCGCGGCAAAACGACCCTGTCCGATGAGAATATTGACGAAGCCTTAGTAGCCATACGCCAAAGTTTGCTCGAGGCAGACGTAGAGTATGGCGTCGCCAAGAAGTTTTTGGCCGATGTGAAAGAGCAGGCAGTAGGCACCCAGGTACAGCTCAAGGCTGGCGGCGGCGCGATGCGTGTTAGTGCTGGTGATCATTTCGTTAAGATATGCCAGGACGAGCTTGTTAAACTGATGGGTCCAGCTGATCCTAGCCTAAACTTCGTTAGCAACCGGCCAACGACGTTCATGATGGTCGGCTTGCAGGGTAGCGGTAAAACGACGACCACAGGTAAGCTTACCAAGTATCTTGTCGATCAGCACAAGCGGAAGCCACTCTTGGTGGCCGCCGATATTTACCGCCCAGCAGCCGTTGATCAGTTGCAAGTACTCGGCAACACACTAGGCGTCCCAGTTTTCCACGTCAGTGGCGCCTCGCCGGTGGATATCTGCAAGCAGTCGCTGCAAAAGGCATACGACCTTGGATGCGACACGATCCTGATGGATACCGCTGGCCGTCTCGCCATTGACGAAGCTCTGATGAAGGAGCTGGATGACATCAAAGCCACTACGAGACCGGATAATATCCTTCTCGTGTGTGACGCCATGATGGGCCAGGACGCTGTAACCACCGCTAAAAGCTTTAATGATCGCCTCAATTTGACGGGTGTGGTCATGACGAAGCTGGATGGTGACGCGCGCGGTGGCGCAGCACTGAGTATCAAAGAGGTTACGGGTAAACCGATTAAATTTCTTGGTATGGGCGAGAGTTTGGATCGCCTGGAAGAGTTCCGCCCTGATGGCTTAGCCAGCCGTATCCTCGGCATGGGCGATATTGTCGGTTTAGTTAAAGACTTTGAGCGTGTCGCGACCGAAGACCGCGAGGCCGATGCCCTACGGATGCTGCAGGGACAGTTCACGCTAAGGGACTTTTACGAACAAATCTCGATGATCCAGAAGATGGGTCCTCTCAAGGACATCATCGCAAAAATGCCGCTCCCCGGCATGCCCAAAGACATCAACGTCGACGACCGGCAATTGCTTCGCATTCGCGCCATCATCGATTCGATGACGAACGAAGAGCGGGTCAATCCCAAAGTATTTAACGACAATCGCATTCGCCGCGTAGCCAAAGGATCGGGCCGCGCCCCCAAAGAGGTCACCGAGCTCCTCAAGATGTTTAACGGCATGCGTCAAATGATGGGCATGTTTGGCAAGAATATGGGCCTACTAGGTAAGATCCCAGGTATGGGCGGCCTCGCCCAACTGAACAACATGCGCAAGATGGCCCAACAAATGGGTGGTCCCGGCGGCATGCCCGGCATGCCCGGAATGGGTGGGCTAGGCGGTATGCCAGGCCTAGGCGGGATGCCAGGCCTAGGCGGTATGTTTGGCGACGCCGGTGGAGCCACGCGGCGCCCCGTCGACCGCGACAAGCAACGCAAACTGCGCAAAGACGCGAAAAAAGCCCGCAAGAAGAACAGAAAGAAGTAGGATCAGACGACCGTGAGTGAAGTAACACAGCAATCCGCCACCATAACGCAGCCTAAAAAAGTCCACATAGAAACTTGGGGCTGCCAAATGAACGCCGCCGACAGCGAGCGGATGCTGGCGATTTTGGCTGAAAAAAACTACGCTCTCACTCAGTCTGCCGACGACGCGGATTTGGTGCTTTTAAACACCTGCCACATCCGCGAAAAAGCCAAACATAAAGTACTCAGTCGCCTAGGCATACTGCGCGAGCTCAAGCGTGACCGTCCAGGCATGAAGATAGCAGTCGCCGGCTGTGTGGCTCAGGCCGAGGGGCGTCGCCTTTTGAAAGCTGCGCCGCAAATTGACGTGTTGCTGGGCCCAGGCAAGATTGAAGAACTTCCACGCCTGCTTGAAGAGCATGCGGCAAGCGGTCAGAGCTCCGTGGCGACCGGCTTTGCCCGACGCCATACTCACGACGGCGATGACGCCGCAGCTGCTGTGACTGCGACACCCGTCACAACCGAGCTGCAGGCCCCCCCCACACTCAGCGGCAAGCGTGAGATCTCACGATACGTCAATATTCAGCAAGGCTGCAACAACTACTGCACTTTCTGCGTCGTGCCATTTACGCGCGGGCGTGAGTTATCGCGCAGCGTTAGCGACATCGTCTCTGAATCGAAGGCTTTGCTTGCTAGCGGCGCCCGCGAGATCACCTTGTTGGGTCAAAACGTCAATAGCTACGGTAGCGATCACGGTCCTGAGACGCACTTTGTCGATCTCCTGCGCGAGGTCGCATCGCTACCTGAGTTGGCACGACTGCGTTTTACGACATCCAATCCGCACGACTTCACCAAGGATTTAGCCGAACTGTTTGCCTCTGAGCCCAAACTAGGACGCTACATCCATCTGCCAGTCCAAAGCGGCAGCGACCGTATCCTGCAGAGAATGCAACGCAAGGTCACCGCGGCTGAGTACCTTGAGCGCGTGAGTTGGCTGAGAGCTGCTGTTCCGGATATCGCTATCTCAACTGACCTGATTGTTGGATTCCCCGGAGAGACCGAGGAAGACTTTGCTGCCACCCTTGGACTTGTAGAACAGGTGGGCTTCAGCTTTTCCTTCACCTTCAAATATTCGCCGCGCAACAACACCCCAGCAGCACGCTACCTAGACCAGGTGCCCGAACATGTGAAAGAGGAGCGCCTAGCTCGTCTGAACGCGCTACAAAACCGCATCACTACGTCATTGAACACTAGTGAGATCGGCACGACGAGACAGGTCCTTTTCCTCTATGAGAGCGAAAAGATGCCAGGCCATTTTTACGGGCGTACAGACCACTTCCGTCTAGTGCGCGTGGCTGCAGCGCGTCAACTCACCGGTGACATTGCCGCAGTTCGGATTACCGATGCCAATAAAACCGCGTTGCTCGGTGAATTGATCTAGATCACATGAGTCACAGCTGATTGGACCAATCAGGTTTGCCGGTAATCATTTTGCTGACCCAGTCGGCGAGATTGATTTGGCCGCTAAGTACGTCGTTAGGTGGAACATTGTGGAAAGTGTGCCGCTCCCCACCGACGTAGAAAACCTTCTGCATCACGCCTAGATCATTTGCAGCGACATCGCGAATCATGCGACCAATGGTGGAGAACCCATATTCAGCACCAAGCAGAATCGAAAAGGCTGTCATCACCCAATCGTTGTACGATGAAATAAACGCAAAACGGTCTTGCGGAAACCGCGCAGCGTTGTACCGAAGTAGACCCGCAAAGTCGATTGGTCCGGGCGAAATCACCGCATAGTCCGGTGGAATAATGTCTTCGACACCCCAAGCGCTGATCAGACGGTCAACGCCCTCTGCTGAAACATAAGGTATCTTAAATGGTGCACCTGCATCGGAGATGACATAGGCGGGTGCTTTATCATAAAACTTACGCAACTGATGCAGATTGAACATAGCGCCGAGCCCACCAGCGCTAGACCCCATAACAACGATGCTCTGGGGAGATGGGAAAAGTTTTTTGGCAGCAGCGAAGGCCTTGGTGATGTTGCGGTAGCCGAAATGCTTAATGGTGATGGGATGCTTGGGGTTACCAAGCTTACGCTCGCGATTTCCCATAAATAAATCACCGGTGCAGTATGGTACCTCCACCACATTGTAGTCGGCCGATATCGGATTGGCGGGAACACTCAAATCCGTCCAGCCAGAGTGCGTCTGTTGTGGGTCGCGCCGCGTCAGATTGCGGGCTGTGCCACCGTAACAACGATCACCATGACAATCACAGGACACCGTATCCCAGCAAGCGCCGCCGCCCTGGAGATAAATATATAGTTTGGTGGCATTGGGGCGCCGCGTGACGTTTAAAAACATCGGCGTCCCATCAGCACACTCAGCCCCCGGCAGTTCATAGGTGCAGGTAGCATAATCGGGACAGCTATTGAACGCCTTGGCATAAAGATTAGTAGCAGCAGTCACGCCACCAAGGAGTACAACCAGAACACGAGCGAATGACCGTTTGATCATACTTAGCCCCTGGTAGCCGATAGTTGTATGACTACTGATTAGCGATCTGTGGTTCCACAGCTTCGTAAATAGCCGGGACATTGCGGAAGGAATGCGTCACGATCCAATAGCCAAGAAGCCCCACAACAAACAGAACTGAAGAAACTACATAAATAGTTACTAGCACGAGTGGCCCCTCATAAGTCTGCTTATACCACGTTACCTAAACAGAGCATAGAAATCGACAGATAGTTCCGGCTGCACAGGGTCCGTGGTCTCTATATAGATCTTACCACGAACACTACCTGCCCTACTTAGGCCATTCTTTAGCTCGACATTAATCTGCTGCATATCATTTTGCAGTGATGCTGATTCGATCTTGAGTAAGTTAGCCACCTGGTCGACCTTTTGCCCGTTAATTTGCATATCGCCACGCATACTAACGACCTTGTAGTTGTCGGAGCCCCGAAGAGTCACTACTCGCTGAGCTCCCTCAGTCGCTCCGAGGGAACCAAACTCTATGTAGCTGGGTGCCACCTCGAAGTTGCTCATAACCTGGCCGCGTACGGGAATCGTGAGCTTTGGTAGGTGCTGCGAGTTATTGCGTACCACAATCGACTCCTTCAGAAAACCTGGCGGCACGCCGGCAAGCAGCTGAGCCGTTAGAATCCAATCGTCTTTATCGCGCGCAACTTGCGCTGATAGGACTTTCTCATTGAAATCGAGCCCCTTGATTTCAAGCTGCTGTCCGGGTGCCGATCTAATGCGAATGGTACGTGCATCATTCGCTTTCGGTTTAACGCTGGCGAAATCCAGTAAAGGTGGATCGGCAAAAATCTCGGACTTGACCTTAGCTCTAATCGTTAGCGTGCGATCCGGCAAAAGCCGCTCGTTACTGATTACTGTCACTGTCTTTACTAGGTTACCGATAAAGTCACTGGTATCGAGAGTCACTTCGATCGTACCACTTTGCCCTGGCTCATAGCGTCGCCCTCGATCGACCTCCACAGCTGTACAATTACATGCCGCGTGCACCCCTTGGATCGTCAATGGGCCCGGCCCTTTATTGACGAAACGAAAGGTCTGAGTCAGTTGCGTGCCACGGAACACCTCGCCAAAGTCATGACTACTCTTGTCGAAATGGAGGGTCCCGTAAGTAAGTCCTGCGGCGACGGCCGACGAGGCTGTGATCGCCAACAGCAGAGCTCCCACTGCATTCAAAACGATGGCAATGAGCCTACCTTGGCTGAATCTGATTAATCCCACAGTGATTCCTCCTGAGATGTCATGACCATATCTTAATCAGGCCGCCCCTGAAGTGCTAGCAGGGAAATTTTTACCGCGTTAAGTCAACGAGGCAAATGACCGACAGGTGATGCGTATGACCGAGTCAGAAGCCTCATAGACACATAACGAGATCAGGGACTGAATCCATGGCAAGTCAAGAAGTCAAAGGCGCCCCGGCAGAGGAGTCTACGTTTTACACGCGACTTATCATCGACAAGGCGCGACGACGACTCATTTCCATCGCGGTAGTGATCGGATTTTTTGCCTTTTGTGTGCTGATAAACCAGGAAATTTCGCACCCTAATCCATCCGCCTGGATGCCTGGGTTGCCGATAGTCATTCTAGGACTTATTGTGACAGCTGTGCCTATGTCTGAGAAATGGGAGTATAAGCCATGGCAAGCACGTGCTCGCCAGTACGAACGAAACCAGTAAATCGGCGTGCATCGTGGCTTTGGCTTGCATCAATCGCTCTCGCATCAATGCTATTTTGTCAAAGTACGAAAATTCAAGCAAAGCCGATGGAATCTAGCGGACTAGTCACGACCGCCCCAAAGTGGTCGTTAGGTATTCAAGTTGGCAACTATAATGTGACAGGGTTTAGCGCTCAGTATCTGGGCGTCCTCGGTGGTAGCGTTGATCTAGCTTTCGCCCTGGGGCTCGGGAATTCTGACTTAGGTATCGCGGCTGATTACATCCGCTACCTTGGATTTGGCCTACACCCTATGTCCATCAGTCAGTATCAGTCTTATAATCAATTTCGGGATAAAATTTTGCCGTATGTTGGCGCAGGTATTCAGATCGATGATGGACTGGGTTTGCGTCTTCCCATGGGCATTCAATATGTATTGCCGCACCATCCAGTCACGTTGTGGGGTGGCATCGCCCTCTACCTCGGACCATTCATGGCAACGCGCGTCTTTGGCGCTGAGCTCTGGTTCAGCCTGGGTGCCAGGCTTCTTATTTAAGAGATGCTGGTCAGTTTCATAAGGCTGTTAGGGACCGGTATACGCGTCGAAGTTCCCATCTCTACTCTTAACTGAGAATAGCCATCCCCTAGCAGCCAAGTTTCCAGATCCCACATAATGGCCACGGGGGCTCGCATAGCCTGCAGAGAGGTCAGAGCCATATAGTGGTTGGGACAAATGAGCGTAGCGACGCGACACACAAAGGCCGCTAAACTGGCGACTGCGGTCTGATCATCAAGCGCCCGACTAAGAGCTGCCATATCCTGCCATGCCGTACGCTGCTCGGGAGTGAGATCTTTTAGCCAAGACGCTACTTTGGCTGACTGCCGACGCAAATCCTGCCGACTGGCGAGTCTCGGTATCAGATCCGCAATCTGACTATGCAGACGACTGAGGCGCCATCCCCAAGCGTTTATGCCGAGACGCTCTGCCACACGGGCAACTACTAGGCTCCAGGTGTTGGACGGCAAAACTTGCATGAACGATGGTAACGGCGTGCCGCCAAGCGCGCTTTCGAAACTAAAGCGATAGCGACGCTTAGGCACGGGTAACCACCCTAGTTTAGCAATACCACTATCGATACGAGCCTCAAGACTATCGTGTGGGGCCGCGGCAGATTTCGTCACACTTGCACCCTGATCTAGCATGACCAAAAGCTCGGGCAGAGCTGCTCCGACCGTCAAACACGCATTCACCAGGCGCACTACAGGGGGCGAAAAACCTGCCGTACAAACTTGAAGCTGAGGACGCGTCGGTGCAAAAAGGCCGTACTCAGCGCGTTTTTCGCCAGAAAACTCCCATGCGTGACGTACTGATGGTTGCAGCGCCTGACGTGCATGTAACACCGTAGCTGCCCGCCAGGCTAGATCGTGATCGCTACCAGTCAGTGCAAACTGCCAAACTCTATTGAGATCTCCATTCGTCAAATGAGACTGAGCAGCTCGTTTGAGCAAAATTGTCCGTGCTAAACCGAGATTCCGCATCGCCTCGGCAGCACCCTGCAAGGACCGCAGTACCTCGCATGGCGCATGTTCGCTCTCCTGAACGTAATCAACGATATCAGTCATGTTGAGCTGCTCGGAAGGTACGGCGATTCTTAGCTGCCGCAGCATCCGGTTCCGCTCGGTATCAAGCACATGGGTGGATTTAAGCACCGCATTGAAGGCAGCTCTGTGCAGCTCCTTCCATTGCAGAGGGAGGTGCTCAGCCGCATGTTGCCTGGCAAAAGTGATGAGAGAGAGAGAACGCCACAACTCCGACTCAGCACTGGCTCCTGTGGACACATAAAAGTGGAGCAAGGCCACACCCTGCCAAAACTTATCCAACGGCGAGAGCGGCACCATAGTAACGACACCATGCCACAGGGCTAAGTCCTGAGACGGCGCGACAAAGGTGAGCGCCTGCTTTCTAAAAAGGGCCATGAGATTCGGTAACAGACCACCTAGATCTCGATTATTAATCAGTATTTCTGACAGTTTTTGATAAACAGCCAATTCACGGGGCAACCAGCTTAGAGGATCAGCCAGCAACTCATTGAGAGCTGGACGACTGCGATCTTTGAACCCCCCGAGGCCCCTGGAATCTCGCAAGAACTTCTCGATGAGCGCGAGTCGCCCCTCGCCAGAAGCCTCGGCAAGCATCAGCTCTACGAGATGGCTACGGCCAGCTTTGTTCTTTTCAACGGTCGCCGTCAGCATGTGTCGCAGTGCTTCGTCCCTCTCCGGACTTTCAGCGCTGATTCCCTCGAGAATGGTGCCAGCCTCGGTCACATAACCAAGGTCCAGTGCTAATTGCCCAACCCGCAAAAGCAGAGCATCATGACCAAGACCAACGTGCTCCCCTATCGACTTCGCGGCCGCCACCAATTCGACGCGGAATCTCTGAAAATAGAGATAAGGTACGGTGGCATCCGCTGCAGTCGCCATACTGCGGAAGAGATACAGCCGCTCAGCAGGCTGTAAATAGACCTCGTCACGCTCGCGAAAAAGAATATTCACCAGAGCTTCACTGCCACCAGAATTCCATAATCTCATCACGAGATGGACTCTAAGAGTAGGGTGCAAGTGCCGGTAGAAATTCGAGGCCTGTTTTTTTGCCCAAATGAGCAAAGGTTCAATACGCTCGGCTGTGCCATGAATAAAGGCCAACTCAATCACGCGGGCCGCAGCGCTGTCACCCGGTTGGGCTCCGTAAAGCTTGATTGCCATTGGCTCCAAAGTATCCCAAGGGGCACCTTGATCTATGAGTTGTCGCAGTTTCATCTCTAGCTGAGCAACTCCAAGCTGCGCGGCTGGAACCGCTACAGCCTGAGTCGGGCATGGTTTCGCCGCGGCAATGACCTCGGCTTTGGTTTTTTGTTCACCGTTGCTGCCGACACTGTCAGCGAAGCCAAGCTGCTGACACAGCAGCTCCTGGAGTAACTTTTTGGTCGACTCACCGAGTTCACCATTAGCGGCACTGCGATAAAGCCGTGCTAAGCGCGCCGCATCCATGGCCACACCCCCTGAGGCCAGGCTATCTTCAGGCAGTGTTGCTTGGGTGCCTTCTTGAACCTGAGGCTTATCGCTTGAGCCAGGCCGCATAGAGCCTCCCCCACCGTTGGTTTTAATCCGGTTGTGACCAGTTGATTTTACCACAGTAGCTACCGCAAGTTGTGGCAGACTTGAGCAGTGAAAATTAAGGTCAACTCCTGTGCTACGAGTAAAACCATCATGGGTCAGAAATCATCAGCTCCTTTCGCCGCATTCAAACACCGCGATTTTACTTTTTTCCAAATAATGAAGTTTACCTCTACTATTGGCCA
Organism: Deltaproteobacteria bacterium; assembly: GCA_016874735.1. NCBI lineage: Bacteria > Pseudomonadati > Myxococcota > Myxococcia > Deltaproteobacteria bacterium. Next base: position 32,347 of record VGTI01000012.1, on the reverse strand, counting down.
ACAGATGCAATCAGTCGCGATAGGCTGGCAAGTGTATGCGATCACCGGTAGAGCGCTAGATCTTGGCTACGTCGGACTGGTTCAATTTTTACCAGCGCTACTTTTAACTCTAGTCACTGGACACACCGCGGACATTTTCGATCGCCGCCGTATACTCCTGGTCCAAAACACCATACTGATGCTTTGCGCTGCCACGCTGTACTATTTCAGCTCGTCAGGTATCTTGCAAACGTATGGCGTGATGCCAATATACGCTGTGCTAATCGTGCTTGGGACTGCTCGTGCGTTCGCGGGACCAGCCGCCAGCGCCTTGCTACCTAGCTTGGTACCGACGGAGCACTTTAGTAACGCAGTGGCGTGGAGCTCCACTACCTGGCAGGTCGCCACGATCATTGGACCCGCACTTGGCGGCTTAGTCTTCGGTCTTAAAAATGGGGCCTCTACGGTCTACGCCTCGTTTGGGTGCCTTATGATCGCTGCTCTGATCTGCAACTTCGCGGTTCGGCCACATCGCCTCAAGCCTGACACGGCCGCTGTCACTGGCCGCTGGCAGCGCCTGATGGCTGGCGTTCATTACGTTCGTAAGAATCAAATCCTGTTAGGCGCTATCTCGCTAGACCTTTTTGCGGTACTCTTGGGCGGGGCAGTGGCTCTGCTTCCAGTGTATGCCAAAGATATTCTGTTTGTTGGACCCATCGGTCTCGGTATATTGCGGAGCGCACCATCCATAGGTGCAGCTGCCATGGCAATTTATCTGGCATTTTGGCCACTGGAACGACGCGCTGGCAAATCGATGTTAGCCGGTGTTTTCGTATTCGGCCTGGCAACTTGTATCTTTGGTATCTCGACCAACTTCTACCTATCGCTAGCTATGCTAATACTCATTGGCGCCGCTGATCTTATCAGTGTTTATGTACGCCAAACCCTTGTTCAGCTCAGGACACCGGAAGCAATGCGAGGGCGTGTCAGCGCTGTCAATCAGGTGTTTATCGGGGCCTCTAATGAGCTAGGTGAATTTGAATCAGGAATCACGGCTAGTTGGTGGGGTACCGTGCCTGCAACAATCGTCGGAGGTATAGGCACCATCGCGGTGGTAATTTTATGGTCTAGGCTTTTTCCGAAACTCCGGGATGCTGACAGTCTCAAGTAAAAAAAAACGGAGCCCCTCAGAGCTCCGTCGTCAAATTGACATGGCTGATCAGTCTGTAAGCTCAGCGCTCAGCTGATTGGCCTGCTCTACGAATTGAAGCATGTCACTTTGCATCGATTGCAGATAGGCACGGATTGACTGATGTTGCGTCTCGGGGATCAATTTTTCTTGCAGAATTTTCGCAAGACGTTGCTCATACTTAGCGCTTTGTTTGAGGAATACTTGATCAAACTGCTCCGGTGAAGATAGATGCAGCGCCGCAAGATTACGAAGTCCTGCAATACGCCACAGGATACTCAGCGCAGTTTCTTCGGGCTTCACACCGGCTCGCTTAACAATAACGGCAAATTCCTCCGCCATGCGTTGATTTTCACGGAGCAGCTGGTTGGCATATTCAACCACCTGCTGGCTCCGCGCATGTCTCTGCGCATATTTGGCGTTGAAAATGATTTGATCCGTGGCGGCGGAAACCACCCGCGCAATTGTAGGATCATCTAACTTAACCGTAACTTCACTTTCTTCCTCAACAGCAGCAATAGAGGCATAACTCCCAATCATCGGGCTCGCAGTAGCAAACATCAAGGCTGCAACGATCGCGGAACGTTTTTTGAGCATGCTCATAACACCACTCCTTTGCGAAAAAGATGTTTCGTACTCTCCACAGCCTTTAAAACCGAATTTTTTAAACTGGTCCACTTAATTGTGGATATAAATTTTTCTCATGTCGCTGCACTAAAGATTCATGTCACTTCCCACGCATCTCAGCTTGAAGCATATTTCGCACTTAAATCTAGGGAGGAAATATGGATTCAAAAATCACAGTTTGCCCGCTTTGCCCAAAAGATGAACAGCACGTAGTCAAGCACGGTTTTTTTAAACGCAAGACTGGACACAAATTCCAAATCCGGAGATATCTTTGCAAGTCATGTAAATTGACATTCTCAGCACAAACTGGGTCATTAACATACCGAGAGCGCAAGCCGCATCTCACACAATTCGTGATGAGAGGCATGATGGAGGGAATGTCCCAACGAAGTTGCGCGCGACTTCTTGGCTGCAGACGTGCAACAATTGCAAAAAAAATCTGTCGACTCGGATCTCGCGCCGCGCTCCATCTTCAATCTCGTCGACCACCTGACATCGCAAGCGGCCGTGAAAACACGATAATTTTCGACGAAATGGAGACATTTGAACACACCAAGTGCAAACCAATTTCAATCGCAATTGCGGTCACTTCAACCACTAGAGAAATCCTATCTGTGGATGCTACAACGATGGCGGCTAGCGGCAGGCTGGCAAAAATCGCGCGAAAACGTTACGGCAAGCGCCATGATCATAGGCGACACTCGATGCGTAAAGTGCTCTCAGAAGTGGCCCGACTCTGCCCCACAGTAAAGACACTGAAATCCGATAAATGCACCCGATATCCGGTTATGGTTCGTGATATTTTCCGCGGCAAGGCGACCCACACCACCTATAAGGGACGTCGAGGTTGCGTTGTTGGGCAGGGTGAGCTTAAAAGGGGCGCGCGAGACCCGCTTTTTCCATTGAATCATACGTGCGCCATGTTTCGTGACCGAATTAAACGCCTTGCACGCAAAACATGGTGTACTACAAAAAAAATCGTCAACCTGCAGCATTTACTGAATCTGTACGCCTGGTGGCACAATAATCTCGTAAAAAAAACTCCAAGGCCATTCCATATGGATTAATCTTGGAGTTCTTTAAAACAACAATTAAGTGGGCCAGTTTAAGCGAACTGCTTGGGATCGATCCCATACTTCTCAAGTTTTCGCAGTAGGGTCACCTTCGTCATCTGTGTATGCTCAGCAGTCTGGTTTATTTTACCGTTGAATGCTTTGAGAGCTCGCACGATAAACTCTCGTTCGAATCGTTCTTTGAGTTGCGGATAGTTCAGTTGTGAACCGCCATGATTCCCCTCGTTGAAGTCGACTTCGGGTGCTGCCGATACCGCACCGTCTGGACGAGTCTTAACAAGATCTTGTAGATGATCGGGTAGAGCGTCCAAGCGAATAACATCAGAGTTCTCGATGATGAACGCATGCTCCACGACGTTCTCCAGTTCTCTAATGTTGCCCGGCCACTGATAGAGTCTCATGCTGGCTAGCGCTTTCGGGTCGAACCCCCTTATGGAGCGTCCGTGCAGCTTATTAAACTTTTGAATCATAAAACCGCCCAAGGGAGCGATATCCTCACGACGGTCCCGTAGTGAGGGCAACCTGATGGGCATGACGTTTAGCCGGTAAAATAGATCCGCCCTGAAAGCTCCCGTTTCGATCATTTTTTCGAGCGGGGCATTTGTCGCAGCAACCACTCTGATATCAGCTTTGATGTCTTGGTTGGAACCCACGGGAGTGAACATCCGTTCCTGCAAAACGCGAAGCAGCTTCACTTGCATTTGCTGGGAGATATCACCTATTTCATCAAGGAAAATCGTGCCACCCTCGGCAAACTGGAACTTACCGATCTTACGCCGATCGGCCCCCGTAAAGGCGCCCTTTTCATGCCCGAATAATTCGCTCTCGATCAAGTTTTCGGGGATCGCCGCACAATTTACAGCAACAAAAGGCCCTTTCATCCGTTGCGAATTAAAATGGATAGCCCTAGCAACTAATTCTTTCCCTGTCCCACTTTCGCCACGAACCAGCACCGAAGTCTCAACCTTGGCCAATCGGTGAATGATTTCGAACACCTTCTGGATCTGGGTAGAGCTCCCGATGATCTTGCGCCCCTTATCAAACTCAAGCTGCGGAGCCGAAAAGCGCAGCTGCTCCACGAGGGCGTTGGCGGCCATGGCAGCATCCATGACCTTTAAGAGTCGATCACTGTCGACTGGCTTTTCCAGATAGTCGTAAGCGCCATGCTTGATAGCGGTCACGGCATCTTGAATATTTGAGTATGCCGTCATGATTAAACAAAAACTCGTGGGGCTTAACTCACGAATTTTACAAAGAGCATCTAGTCCCGACATCCGGGGCATGTTCACATCGAGGATGACGGCATCGAACGGCCCGGCGGTGGTCACTTTGTGCACGGCCTCTACGCCGTCCTCAGCTTCCTCTACGTGATACGACCGTTCCTCTAGTGCCGCGCGGACAATCAACCGTAGTGTTTCGTCATCGTCTACCACTAAAACCCGCATGCCATCTCTCCTGCCATACTGGATATCTGAACGCAAGTACCCAGAATTGCGCACTAATTTTTCGGGGGCACTGGTCCCAACCACATTTATAAGAAACCTGGGGATAAGTTATTTTTATGTAGATTTCAATATCATTTTTTAAATATTATTATAAAAAGGTCACTAGTTATGTGACCGTGATTCAAGCGCCTACGGAGATCGCTACTGCATGTCAACTTTTGCTCAGGTACAGCCAGCATTTCGCGGACTTGGCGAGGTTGCCTCCATTGCAGCTGCCCTCATTTGGTCGGTATCAATCACGATGTATGCCAAATACGGCAAACATGTTGACAGCCTATTACTAAACGTCAATAAAAACGTTGTAGCTGGCGTTTGTTTAGTTCTGACTGCTTTGTTTTTTCAAATTCCGATCCCGAGTTCCACTAGTCAGCTACCCATCCTCGGACTTTCTGGCGTCATCGGCATTGCCATGGGGGATACCCTATTCTTTTTCGGCCTGATGCATATAGGCGCCAACTTGGTCTCGGCGTTGCAGTGCCTCGCTCCGTTGATTGCCTCCGTTTTAGCTTTGATATTTCTCGGCGAAAACATGACTCAATTAGAGCTTGTCGGCATGATTGTCACAGTCGTCGCCGTCACGGGTGTGGTCCTGTTCCACAAAGTTAATCGCGCCAGTGATAACGTTAACAGTCGTAAGGATTACATTCTCGGAATCGTTTACTCCCTGGCGTCTGCGGTCTGTCACGGCATCGGTATTGTGATGTCAAGACAAGCCTTACAGGAGATTGATATTGTCTACGGCACGGTAGCCAGGATCGCACCTGCGGTGATTGCACTTGCCATTTGGCAACACCGCACTAAGCCAAAAACAGAATCACAGGTAGCCATTTGGGCTACGAAGAAACAGGGACTGCTGCTTACTGCTGCGGCATTTCTTGGCACCTACCTTGGTCTCATCTTGATGTCACTCAGCACAAAATATACCAAGGCCGGTGTAGGCACAGCTCTTTCATCAACCTATCCTATTTGGGTGATCCCAGTAGCACGACTTATGACCAAGGAGCGCAGTAGTTTGATATCGATCGTCTGTACTGTGTTTGCTGTGGTTGGCATCATCATCATGGTGCTTGGTGGTCAGCATGTTGGTTTCGAGTAAATCACTCATGAAGCGCCTGCGGGATATACAGAATCTCGCGTCATGCGCCACCAACGGACCATGTCGGTTTGCCTTTATGAGCTGGGATTAAATTTTGCATAGTGTCGAACTCTGAACCGTGGTGATTGGTTCATCACGCGTCTCAACTTGAAAGGAGTTCGTCATGTTGAAGAAACTTTTTTTAGCCGTACTGATGCTTACTTCTTGGTCTATGACTGCTCTGGCCCACCATCATGATAACTGGGGTGGCAATTACTGGGGTGACTGCCGTTACTACAACCGAGATGGAATCACTTGTAATCAAGTGGGCTACTTCGAGGGGCAAGTCGGATCACCTTGGGGCTTTGATGCCGGCCAGTTTCGCTGCATCAATGGCTGTCTACAGTATGTCGGCAGCGGAAGTGGTTATGCCTCCAACGCCTGTTATGCGCTGAACCGCGATGGTATCACTTGCGCGCAGGTCGGGTTCTACGAGGGACAAATTGGGACACCTTGGGGACATCGCAACGGTTACTTCCGTTGTACCGGTGGTTGTCTCCAGTTTGTCGGCAATTGAGCTTACTAAAAAATCCCGAGCCCCAATTTGCCGGCTCGGGATTCTTATTTGGACGCGGAACTTTAAAATGCTGCCGGGGGCAACGTAGTCAGGGCAGATTTTCAAGGCTGCCGCCGTATCAAAACTGGTGCCTCCGAACGCATGGATGTTGGCAACGATGAGAGCCCCCGGATCGCCAACCATCACGCCTGTCTCGCCATTGGCCTGAGACCACTTTGGCAAGGCACCGCACTCATTAGCAGCGACCACCAACGATTGCGCCATGTCACTTGCCTCTTTTGGCCAGAGCCATGCGAGTAGCTGTACCTGAGTCCGGTAAATATCCCAGCCCGAATAATTAGCGTACTGCGTGTAACCAGAAGCTGTGTGGAACTGATTGTCAAAACCAAGATACTCACCGTCAACGTCACTGTAGACGCTTGGATGTAAAAGCGAGTGATATAGCGCCGTGTAGTATTTGGTCAGGGCCGCCTTGTCACCAGTTGGGACAGCAATTTTGCCAAAGGTACTGATCCCAAGTTGTCTGCGCCGCAGTGCGTACACTGTCGAAATCATAGCCAGAATTTTCCGTCCTCAGATTCTGAGCGGCATTTGCCACGCTGACAAAGGAAATACCGACCCGCATATGCACTTGGTCGCTATCACCCTGGGCACAGCTTAAGAGATAGCTCCGCTTGGAGGTTTCTTGCAGCGTAAATAGGTGGTCGAATTCGGCGACGAAGTAGAGCGTGTATTTGTTGTTGGTATTGCAGAAGTTGCCGCTTGCTACGAATCCAGAAATACTGCTGGGTCCGGTCATTTGCACGGAGGCGTCACGGACCCCGGCGGCAGAATTCCAAGGCTCAAGGACTAGGTTACGGGCGATTTCATGTTTGGGATACGTGAAGCGTGCGAGACACTGCGGGTCGTGGCAGTGAGTTCCGTATGTACCCCATTATCCAAGAGAACGCCGTAATAGCCGGCTTCAGCTCGTTCCGTCGCATGGGAGAATCCAATTTTAGTCTGCACATTGCCGGAGCCCACAGTGGGCATCATGGGTAGATCACCAAAATTGCGGCAACCCGCACCACTGAAATGAGTCAGACTGAATCCTGTAATCTCGCTATCTTTGTAGCCGTAGCCGGACGGTTCTCCGTTAGGCGTGTCGGGACTGAATTGCACCATACCAAAAGGTACCGTGGCGCCTGGGAATACACTACCGCCGGTACCACCTGGCACTGGATTGGGCGCGTTACTCGGCCCTGTGCCTATCAACGGATCGACATACTGATGAAAGTTTTCCGGCGTTGATGCAGCATCCGAAGCACTGCCAATGCTTCCAAGGGATAGGGTCAAGGCTAGGCCGACACTACTTCTGAATCCTGTCAGTCTTGGGGGTGTTAAGACCATGTGTAAGCATCCTCATCACTAGCAGAGCCGCTGATTCATGCTACCAAAAACCGTATACAATACTTTCGATGCTCGGTAACTAATGAATGCAAACTTGCGCCATAGGACTCCATCGTGAACTCTAAAGACCCACGCAGCACCGAGTTAAGCCCAGCGGTGCTCGACCTAAGCGGATTCATTGGCCTCACCGAAAGCGAGGCCAATCAGCGACTCCTGCAAGAAGGCGCCAATGAATTACCCTCGCAGGATCAGCGGACGGTGCTGCGTATATGTTTGGATGTGGCGCGCGAGCCAATGTTTCTCATGTTGGTGAGTGCTGGGATTCTCTATCTCCTCATGGGTGAGCCCACTGACGCATTAATGTTGCTCGGCTTCGTCATCGTCGTGATGTTGATCACCATTGTTCAGGAGCGACGCACTGAGAACGCCCTCGAAGCGCTGCGCGACATGGCAAGTCCACGTGCACTAGTAATCCGGGGCGGCAATGAGCGCCGTATTGCTGGTCGCGAAGTAGCCCGTGGGGATATCGTAATCCTCAGAGAAGGTGACCGTGTCCCTGCAGACGGTATTTTGCGTCGCAGCATCAGTCTATCTGTAGATGAGTCACTACTAACCGGAGAATCGGTACCTGTGCGCAAACGCGCGTCGCCGATAAATTCTGCGATGACACTCCCGGGTGGGGACGACTTACCCTCAGTTTACTCGGGTACACTTATCACTGCCGGCCAGGGGATTTGTGAAGTGATGGCTACGGGCCAGCACTCGCAATTAGGAAAGATTGGCAAATCGCTACAACAGTTGGAGCCAGAGGATACGCCGCTGCAGAAGGAGACAGGTCGTCTCGTTAGGTTTTTCGCCGTTGCCGGCTTATGTGCATGTTCGGTGGTTGTGGTGACCTATGCGCTGACTAGGGGCGCCACCTGGCAGTCTTGGAAGGAAGGACTGCTCGCAGGTATCGCTATGGCCATGGCGATTTTGCCGGAAGAGTTTCCAGTGGTTTTGACCGTCTTTCTCGCCTTAGGGGCCTGGCGGATCTCGCGCAGCGGCGTCTTAACGCGTCGGATGCCCGCCGTTGAAACATTGGGGGCAGCAACTGTACTCTGTGTCGATAAGACCGGTACATTAACGCTAAACAACATGACGTTGCGACGCCTCTGGACGCAGGAGTTAGATTGCGACCTCACCTCTATGATTGGGGAATTACCGGAGCCCGTTCATAACTTGCTCGAATACGCAATTTTGGCTAGTCAGCGCGATCCCTTCGATCCCATGGAAAGAGCGCTCGTTGTTGCTGGAGACCACCACCTTAAAGATACGGAGCATCTGCACCCAGACTGGGCTCTCAAGCGCGAGTATGAACTGACCCCAGCCATGCTAGCTATGAGTCATATTTGGCTGAGTGGTGACGATGACATTGCCATAGTCGCTAGTAAGGGAGCTCCCGAGGCTATCGCTGATTTATGCCATCTGCCAGAGCCAGCTAGGCTGCGACTACAGCGCGATGTCGAGCGGCTCGCCGCTTCGGGTTTACGCGTCTTGGCAGTCGCACAGGGCACTGCTCATAAAGCCGCGTTAACCGATGAGCAACATGATCTCAAACTGGATCTTGTTGGTCTCCTGGGCTTCGAGGATCCCTTGCGCCCCGAAGTACCGCAGGCTGTAGCAGAGTGCCAAGGTGCTGGTATTCGCGTTGTCATGATCACTGGTGATTACCCGACCACAGCGCAGAGTATTGCAAGGGAAGCTGGAATTTTGCGCAGCGCTCACGTCATGACCGGGACGCAGCTTGATCAGATGTCTGATGCCGAACTCGCGCAGCGGATAACTGACATCGATGTTTTTGCGCGCGTTGTTCCAGAACAGAAATTGCGTTTAGTGACTGCGCTCAAGGCTAATGGAGAGGTTGTCGCTATGACTGGCGACGGTGTCAACGACGCTCCCGCGTTAAAGGCGGCCCATATCGGTGTGGCGATGGGAGGTCGTGGCACTGATGTGGCGCGAGAGGCTGCTGCCTTGGTGTTGGTTCACGATGATTTTTCGTCTATCGTCGCCGCTGTCCGCCTCGGACGACGCATCTATGACAATATCAAGAAGGCGATGATTTTCGTCATAGCCGTTCATATCCCAATTATCGGTTTATCAATGCTACCGGTATTTTTTGCCGCGTGGCCGTTGATTTTGCTACCGGTCCATATTGTGTTCCTTGAACTCATCATCGATCCATCCTGCTCACTTATTTTTGAGGCTGAAGAGAGCGAGGGTGATTTGATGCGACGACCACCGCGGCGACCAACCGATCGCCTCTTTTCAAGACGCACGCTGATCGCAGCTGTGGGCCAGGGTTTTGCCATCCTAGCCATGTGTCTAGCTGTGTTTTTCTACACACGCCAACACCACAGTCCCGATGCCGCGCGCGCTTTGACATTTGTGACCCTAGTGGCTGGCTTTCTCACCACCATCACTGCCAACCGCTCCTGGTCTAGGTCGCTCGTCGCCACCGTTATGGCCCCCAATGCAGCCTTTCGCTGGGTCATCGGGGGTACAGGATTGCTCATGACGGGTATGCTCATGCTCCCGGTCGCGCGCCAGATTCTCCACTTTGAGGCGGTTTATATACCTGATATTATTGCATGTTTGGCGGTGGGTGGCGGCGGCGTCCTCGTGGCGGCCTTGGGCTTTCGACGGGTACTCCGCCCAAGGGCCTAGCGCCTCAGCGTAGGCAGACGCGGTCGTGTCATCGCCCGACCTGACATACCGTCCAGACTGGTCAGGGCCGACTTGAGCCCATGGCAAAGGCTGATAGCCAGGGCATCGGTAGCATCGTGAGGCAGACTGCCGCGGTTAAAGCCGAGCAGGGCATGGAGAGCAAGAGCGATCGCCTCTTTATCCGCGCGGCCGTTACCGGCAATCGTCTTCTTAACATCGGCGGGGGTGAGCTCAGCCACAGGAACCTCGCTGCGCGCACAGGCTGCAATATAAGCACCGCGGAGTTCGCCGAGCTTGAGTGCTGAGTTGACATTTTTGTCGAAAAAAGCCTTCTCAATCACACAAACATCGGGGCGATGCTCCATCAGGAGTTCACACAGGGCAATGTGCAAAAGCCCTATCCGCTGCGCATAAGGTAGAGCCGCATCAGCACGTAGCACCCCAGCCTCAACCACGGAAAAGTCCCGCGGCACAAGCGGCAGCGGCTTCTTGGACCGAAGCAGAGCAAAGCCTGTCGTCCGCGAGCCGGGATCGATGCCGAGGATGAGGCGCATAGGCTTGGTCACCTAAAACTAACGGTGGTGGATACGTCTTTGTTATTGAAACACATTTGGTAGTATACAGTCACATATATTGAGATGCTTGGAGGGCTTCATGCAACCGTTTGGCCGCTATCCACTCCGTCGCCCACGCCGGTTACGCCTTGACGATTTTACCCGCCGCCTCACGCGGGAGACGCACCTTAGCACGGACGATCTGATCTATCCTGTATTTATTGTCGATCGGGCCAAGGGTGATGAGGCGGTTGCGTCTCTGCCAGGGATCAGCAGGCTCGGCTTTGAGAGCCTCTTTCATACTGCCGAGCACTGTCAGCGCCTGGGTATTCCCGCGATTGCATTGTTCCCGGTGATCGACACCACACTCAAGAACACGACGGCCGCCGAGGCTTACAATCCTAACGGCCTGGTGCCTCGTGCCGTTCGTGAGTTAAAGACGCGGTTCCCGTCGCTAGGCGTGATCACCGACGTAGCGCTCGACCCTTACACGAGTCACGGTCAAGACGGCTTACTGGACGACAGTGGTTATGTGACCAACGATGCCACCGTCGAGGTCCTCTCGCGGCAGGCTGTTTGTCACGCCGAGGCTGGAGCCGATATTGTTGCCCCGAGCGATATGATGGACGGGCGTATCGGCGCGATTAGACAGGCTCTCGATGAAGGCCAGTACATTCACACACGGATCCTCGCCTACTCCGCTAAATACGCGTCGAGCTTTTACGGTCCATTTCGCGACGCAGTAGGATCCAAGGGTAATTTAGGTGGTGGGCATAAGCACACGTATCAAATGGACATCTGTAACAGCGACGAGGCCCTGCAAGAGATCGCTCTCGATCTCAGCGAAGGTGCTGATATGGTCATGATCAAACCGGGAATGCCCTACCTCGACATCGTACGCCGGACCAAGGAGACATTCAAAGTCCCGACCTTTGTTTACCAGGTCAGTGGCGAGTACGCGATGATCAAGGCTGCTGCGGCTAACGGTTGGCTCGACGAGCAAGCGGTCGCCATGGAGTCTTTGACCTGCATCAAACGTGCGGGCGCCAACGGCATTCTCACGTATTTTGCTATGGCTGCGGCCGAGTGGCTCAAAGCAGCTCAAGCCGGATGACTAGTCTCAACCCAATAGCGCTAGATGCTGATGGTCCTAAAAAACCATCGTTGGACGAGTTCGTCGCCTTCTTGCGACGCATCAGCAGTCTCCTCATACAAAGTGGGTGTTCGTCGAACCGCGTTGAACTACTAGCACAACTACTCGGCGAATCGTGCGGCTTCGAGGTCGAAACCGTGGCCGTACCTACTGCCGTTTGGATCACCGTGAGGCATGAGGGCCGCACCTTGCAGGACCTCACGCGCGTTCGTAAATGGTCGATCGATCTTGATCGGCTTGCTAGGCTGAACGAGCTGGTTGAATCCATACACGAGCGGCAGCTTAGTATCGCCGATGCTAACACTAGGCTAAAAGCTGAAGACCACGCCGCTCCACCTTACGGCAAGGGTTTGACACTGCTGGCCGGCGCTATCTCTAGCCCTGTTCTGATCATGAGCTACGGTGGATCACCGATTGAAATTGCCCTAGGCGCTCCTATCGGAGTAATGATTCAGTATATAAACAAATATACTTTTTCGTCCGACACACGCCGCTATTTGGTGGATTTCATATCCGCAGTGGTCGTGGCGACTTATGCCTATACATGCCGTGCACTCATCCCAGATATCGATGCGCCACTACTCATTATTGGCGGTATTGTGGTTGTCGTTCCTGGGCTGACACTCGTCAACGCTGTGCATGAAGTCGCTCAGAAAAATCTAGTCTCGGGCGCAGCCAAGCTGCTGGAGGCCCTAGTGATCACTGCCAGTCTGGGTTTCGGCGTTGCCTTTGTCTTGGCTGTGCTACAAATCCTAGTTAGCCGAGGATACTAACGTGGAACACACTGGCACGATGATCTTAGCGGCTATACTTGGTGCGGCGGCATTTGCTATCGCCTTTAGGACACCGCGCCGCTATTTTGGGCTAACCGTACTGATTGGCGCTTGCCCATTTATCCTGCTAAAGCTGATGCCGCACGACTGGAACGTAGGCTTTGGCTCGTTCCTCGCCGCTCTGAGTGCTGGTTGCTTAAGTCATCTAGCAGCACGGTTTACTAAAGCTCCGGCGCAGTGCTTTCTCATACCAGGGGTCATTTTGCTGGTACCAGGCACCTATATTTACCGCGCGTTCAATGCCGCTTTAGGCCGCCGCTTCGACGATGCGCTGACCATTGGGCTCAGCGCCATTGCCATCACGGTCGGCGTCAGTTTTGGCGTACTGTTGGCTAACTGGGTTGTGCCGTCACGTAAGACGTTGTGATCTCTCATATGGATTACGGAGTCGCACAAACATTTGCTTCGGGATATTGGCGACAGACTAGGTTTTTTAACTCTTTGATCGTAGCCTCGTTGCTTACCGCACGTGCATTAGCTGAGACCGCGTCGTCTTGCGCTTTTTTAAGTGAGGCCTTGAGTGCAGTGACTTGCGACTCTTTCTCTGCATGCTCTTCCTTGATCGCCTCAATCAGTACAGCGACGAGGTTAGAGTACGACACCGCTTTCATGCCCTCTTTATCCTCCGCAACTACCTCGGGGATCACCTTCTCCACTTCCTGCGCAATAAGACCTAGTTGAAGGGCATCACCCTTGGCCGGATCCTTCCAGTAATAATTCACGCCACGCAGGGAAAGCACATCATTAAGAGCATGAGGTGTCGTGATGATATCTCGTTTTAATCGCTCGTCCGAGCCTTGGCCATACGAATTGGACGTCCAAGTATATCCCCAAGCTGTCACATACATGACGTTGGTGGAAAGACCGTGCCTAAGGACCAGGGGATAGTAGCCAGTATCGCCGGTATTAGCTGAGGTGTAGTAAATGCCGTAAGCACCATTGCTGGCACCACCGAATTCCTGGTGTACATGTAGCTTTGTACTTGGAGCGGTTGTGCCAATACCGACGTTGCTGATTTTTGCAGTCCTTGATAGAGTCTGTCATGTTATCGGTTTCGATTAGTATGGGGTAAATCAATTTATGGCATCCCTACAATCAGTACAAATTATCGTTGCTCAAATCGTGTCCCTCGTTAATCCAACGCGAATTATTTTGTTTGGCTCGTCGGCGCGTGGCACGACTGGTCCAGATAGCGATCTAGACATTTTGGTTGTGATGCCGGACGGCACACATCGGAGAAAGACCGCCCAATTGCTCTACAAATCCGTGCGACGCAATGGAATACCTTTAGACTTTGTCGTTGCGACTGAGGATGACTTAATCCGTCATAAAGATGATTTTTGGACAGTTATTTGTCCCGCGTTGCAAGAGGGTAAAGTGCTTTATGCCGCCTAATCAACGCTCAATTATCGCCGCTAAACAATGGTTAAGTCGAGCTCGCGGCAGCTATGCACGTGCGTGTCAGTCGAAACCAGCAGAGGGCTTTTGGGAGGATTTGTGCTTTGATGCTCAGCAAGCGGCTGAAAAATCAATCAAAGCTGTGATGATATTACTAGGTCTTAAATTTCCCTACACTCACGATATTGGTAAGCTTTTCGAACAACTTACCGTAGCCGGTGTCACTATCTCGCCTGATATCGAATCTGCAGCCGCTCTCACTGAGTATGCGGTAGAAACACGTTACCCAGGTTGGGGTGAGCCAGTTACCGAAGATGAGTATAAGGAGGCCCTAACTTTAGCTTGTGCGGTTCTTGATTGGGCAACTAAACAAATCACATCAACAGAACCGCCACTGGTTGGGACCTAGTTCCACTGCACTTCCATTGAGTCACCGACGCGACACCAAAGAAGCTAATCAGTGGTACCTGTGCCTTTAGTTGGTGCTGTGGTCGCAGGAACTCCGGTCAATGCTTCAGCGTTTTTCCATTTAGTGTTCAATGTTGTTCAGAGGGCTGAAGCAGGCCTAGGTGGCAGACGCGATAAAAGATCAGAAACTGCAGCAGTATATCTGAACGTTCGGTCCGGTCCCGTTGCAATTATTTGCCGCCCCCATCATCGTACCAGCTTGGTAATATCAGGCTGCGCAAGTCGGGCTACATGCCCACCCCGACCAGCTACAACGTGAGCCCGTGATACTAACGTGAGAGGTGCGGATGGTGCCATTTACATCCAGCGCTTGGGTCGGCGCCGTTGTCCCAATCCCAACATTGCCATTTGCATTTATCCGGAGGCTTTCAGACCAAGTTGCAGATGCATTCCTACGTGCGATCGCAAATGAGGATCCGGTATCTGACAAAGCCTGCATCTTTATACCATAACCGTTGGTAGCAATAGGAAGCTCGATACCCCCTACAGATTCAAGGCTAGTTTGGGTTGTTCCAGTCACTTTAATTGTGCCAGTATTTGTTGCAGGTGTTATTTCAGTCAATGATCCTGCTTGGAGCAGTGCAGCTGGCGCCGTCGTCCCAATGCCGACGTTGCCACTCACTGCGAGGCCATTAGCTGGACCTGCGGTCGCGGCTGAATAGCCAATTGCAGCATTACCGTTCACCTGAAGTTTGGATCCAGGCGACGTTGTTGCGATCCCGACGTTGCCGGCATTCAGGGACAACGGAGTACCAACCCAATTCGTAAAGTCGAGACGGTTGTTACCGGAATTGATGATGCGGGTGTTGTAATCTTGTGCTGAACCAGTGCCGTAATGAAAATCAATGTACGGAACAGTCGATGTGCCGCTGCTGTTACCAAGTTCGATACCCGCATTGTAAGCGGTCAAATAGGGGCCGACAGACAGCGAGTCTCCAGAGATGTTGCCAACAACCTGTAGTTTGTCGTTTGGAGACGTCGTCCCAATCCCTACGCTCCCAGATGTCGTAATGTTACCAGAGGTAGTCATCGCGGTACTTCCACCGATTGTTCCCGAGGTAATTGCTGCCCCCGATACTTTACCTGCTGTGCTGATAGTCGCTAGCTTGCTATCAACTATTGCTGCTGAGGCTGAAATATCTGCATCACTGATACTGCCATCGCTAATCTCCGAGCTACCGACTGCAGAAAGTGTGGCTAAATTACCAAGACCAAGACTCGTACGACCAGTCGCTGCAACGAGTCCTGTTGCGCCACCACCCCACTTGAGTCGGTCCGTGTAGGCACTGTCCCAATTGGCAGAGTTATCGGCAACTGTGGTCCACGTGTCGTTGGCAGTGCGTTTTGCTAAACCTGTGGTTGTGAGTGCCTCGACGGCACTGAGGTCGTTAGCAAGGGCAAGCGTCATGTTGCCGCTGGCGGTGATAGGACTACCACTGACAGTGATACCTGCTCCAGGAGCTGTGATGCCTACACTCGTGACCGTGCCGCCTCCATCGGAGGCCCAGCCTAGATTACCGATGCCATCGGTTTTTAGCACTTGGCCTGCCGTGCCGTCGGTAGCAGGAAGTACCCACACTTTATTAGTACCAATCACATCGGGTGCCTTGAACCCGACGTAATTAGTGCCATTAGCCGCGAGTTCGTCGAACCGAACTTCTCCGGTGTTTCCTGTGGCCGCTCCGAAGGGTTTAGCCTCGTAACCGGCTTGTGCGCTTGATGTGATGCTGGTGAAGGCACCGGTATTGGGTGTGGCCGACCCTATGGTGCCAGGAGTCGCCCAGTTGGTGGCCGGAAGAGCCGCACTCTGCCAAGTGGTCCCGTTTGAGGTGAGGACACTACCGCTGGCGCCAGGAGCTACGGACTGCACCGGGCCGGTGCCGTTTGCCCAGGATGACGCTGTTGGTAGCAAGTGAGGTGACACCAGTGCCTCCGTTGAGGACATTAAGCGTTCCAGATGCGATCAGATCAGCACTGTGGGGCGGGAGATCGATGGCACTGAGAGTTGTACCGCTAATCACGCGGCCCAGAGCATCGGTCGTTACCTTAGCATAGCTACCTGCGCTACCAACGCTTGCAAGGCTGACCGTGGCCGCGCCACTGACTGTTGATACTGCGATGCCGGTGCCCTGCACGACTTCGGCTACCTTGTTTTTAAAACTCGCGTAGTCCGCGTTTGATAGTAATCCCGCCGTGACGCTTGCCACGGATGCCAGCGGGATATTAAGCGTATGGGTGTTGCCGGATGAAGACCAATCGGGGGCGTTACCTGATGTGCCGGGGGTAGCGAATGTTTGGGTGTTACCGGACTGACCGTTGAGACTAGTAAGTCCAGAGCCAGCTACACCGAGTGCCAGTGCGTTAGACCCGTCCCAGTACTTAATCTGATTCGTATTTGAGTTGAACCAGGTTTTGCCTTTGTCGCCTGATACCATACCCGTGGGGTCAGTGGCATAGGAGCCAAGGGTCAAAGTGCCGGTCAGCGTATCGCCGGCCTTGTTGAGTGGCGTGTAACCAAGCGCATTTTGCTTCGCGTTAAACGCATTCCAATCCGTGGACGAAAGATAACCACTTGCTGCACTGCCAGCCTGGGTGATACCAATGGCTCCACTCAGCACACCGTAGGTAATGGGTCCCGTTGCACTCAGGGCGCTTCGTGCGCGTGCGTCATTGTAGTAGAGGCTCGTGCCACTCTCAGTGACTGAGGACGTATTAAGTTCCTGCCACGACTTGTCACCGCGGTAGTACTGCGTGCTGGTGCCCGCAGAGATGGTGTTTTCTTTACCCGCTAGTGAAGTGCTCAGGCCTGAGATTTTATTTTGAGCAATCGCAGCGTTTGCCGCAATATCGCTATCCACGATCGCCGCAGCACTCACCGCTCCCGTCAAACGCCCCTGGGCATCGACGGTGATATTGGCCCTAGTGTAGCTCCCAGCGACGACGGCTGTGTTATTTAAGCTTACGGTAGCAGTGCCACTGGCTGAGGACACTGCGATGCCAGTGCCCGGCGCCACGTCACTCACCTTGTTTTTAAAACTCGTATAGTCTGCGTTTGATAGTAAACCCGCCGTGACACTTGCCGAGGATGCCAGCGGGATATTGAGCGTATGGGTGTTGCCAGCTGAGGACCAATCGGGAGCATTCCCAGTCACACCTGGCGTCGCAAATGTTTGGGTATTCCCGGACTGACCGTTGAGGCTAGTTAGCCCTGATCCAGCAATACCAAGTGCTATTGCAGTTGAGCCATCCCAGTACTTGATCTGATTCGTATTTGAGTTAAACCAGGTTTTGCCTTTATCTGCTACCTGAAGACCTGAGGGATCGGAGGTAAAAGTTTCAAGCGTCAATGCGCCAGTCAGCGTATCACCGGACTTATTGAGTGGCGTAAATCCAAGCGCCTGGGTGATATCCTCCGCGGCTATGGTCCCGACCGAAACTACACCACCTGCGCTCGTCTGTTTAAGATACTGCCGCGCTCCACCTGTACTGGTTAGATCGGTTCCGGTACCACCCAGTGCTACTGGCAAAGTTCCAGAGGTGATTTTCCCCGTGCTTAGTGGCGGAATATCCGCTGGCTCTAACGTCGCCCCAGAAGTTACACGCCCCTTTACATCGTAAGTCACTTTGGTTGATGTCCCCTGGATCGCCACGCTAGCCAGAGTCGCCGTTGCTGATCCCGCGTTAAAACTAGAGGTCGTCACATCACCAGTCAGTGCTATCAAGTAATTGCCGGGTGGTTGCTTAAGACTGAAGCTCGTCCAGTCTCCCGCGCTAAGGTAACCAGTTGTGGAACTATTTGCTTGAGGCACGGTCGCACTGGTCCAGGTCGTGCCATTGGATGTTAGAACGTTGCCGCTTGTGCCTGGAGCTACAGATTGCACCGGATTAGTGCCACTACCGAGTACCACGCTATTAGCCACGATTGATGATGCGCCCGTACCACCTTTAGCCACCGGCAAGACTCCTGCCACATCACTCGCAAGATCGATCGATGCACCGCTGGTCGCACTTGTGATGCGTCCTGTACTATCGACCACCACTTGAGCACGGGCGTAAGTTCCGGCTGTCACGCCGGTTGGAGCGAGACCGATCGTGCCGCTAGTCGTGATGGTCCCGCCAGTTAACCCCACACCTGCAGTGATGGAAGTACTCGTCACAGAGCCACCCTGATTTATAGTCTGCGGCACCCACTGACTCCCGTCATAGGTCAGTACCTGGCCAGATGACGGTACCTGCTGGGACACGGGTTGATTTTGCAGAGTGCTCACAGCCAACGATTCCCAGGCAAACTTACCAGCGTTGTCAACGCTGAGTACTTTGTCTATAGAAGGACGCGCCGGAATGACCACCTTGAGTTTGCCGTCGCTATCAAAGGCCACCGTCTTCATATCGACTGGTACACGCAGCGCTAGTGGCACATAGATAAATTCTTGCCGTGGATAAGCAAAATCTTTAGCTGTCACCTCGATAAAGACGGTCTTTGTGCCGTCACCAAAGATAGCGGCGATGTCGTCACTTCCTGTCGGTATTTGAATCTGAAATACGCCTTGATTCAAAGAGACGGCATTAAATGGAAACGCACTCGCTAGCAGATTACCACCGTTCACGGCATCCCAAAACTTCACCTGCATATCGACAGACCCTTGCATGGGCTCACCACCAGGAAGTGTCAATCGCCCCGAGTAGCTGAGGGGATAAATGGTAGCTTCCGCTCGCGCGACAGCCGAACTAAACACGACAAGTACAACCATCACCAGTGCTGACACCAGCAATGAGACAATGCGCATTTGTTTAGTTTCCACTGTCGCCATCGGCGCCTCGGTTAAGGGCCTGGAATCATTTACCGGGAGGTCCCGTTCTTATGTAAAGTGGATCGGCAGGGCGGAGCAAAACTTTAGGCTGATCCTTAAGCAGCCAAATTTACTGAAATAATTTCAGATAATTCTAGCGCTTTCGCTGCACAGTAGAGCTGAGATTTTGGGAGGTTAGGACTGGAAGCATCGATCGGGCAAAATAAGCTTGTATGACTAGGGTCCCTGGATCAAGCGTTGTACAGCATATAGAGGGATGTTAATGCCGTGCCTCAAGCTATGAAAGTTATCGATTGAGACCTGACGATACTCTTTGATGTTAGGTTTTTCACTTAAGAGTATTTGCACGCTCTTGCCTCGACGTCTGCTACCACTTTTAACTTCAATCGGTAGAATTTGGTCGCGTTTGGTACAGATATAGTCAACCTCGGCCAAACTTGTGGACTTCTCTCTAACCCAGTAGAAAAGCTCGCCTCGAATCTGTGCCGGGCCTGCTGCCAGGATCTCCTGGCCGACAAAACTCTCGACGATCGCTCCACGATTTGCAAACTGGGTCGCTGAATCCAAGATCCACGCACCTTGTTGTAAACCTAGAAGTGACTGCGCTAGTGCTACGTCGAGAAAGATCACCTTATAAACGTCGGTTTTTGTCTCTGCACCTAAAGGGATACCGTTAGCGCTGGTATGGTGCACTAAGTGTACAACTCCTGCCTTTGATAAAAGTTGCAAAGCGGCCTTGAGATCGCGAGCTTTAATGCTGGGATCGATATGAGAATAGACAAACTTTCGTCCAAGTAGACGGGGGATGGATTGGAACACGGTTTCGACATATTTGACTTGTGCACGACGGGCATATTTCGGGAAGTCTTGTCTGTAATTTTCAACTAACGTGCTATGCACGCGTGCAACACTCACAAGGTCTTGGGTCTCTGACCAGACTCGCGTGGCTTCTGGCATACCTCCTATGGCAAAGTATTCTGATAAGAACGTCAAAAACTGTTTATGGGCAAATTCGCTGATTGGATCGTTGCCGCCATGATCATCTAGCAGACTGCATAATTCTTTCTGACCGCGGGCCTCCAAAAACTCGGCGAAATTCATCGGATACAAATACAAGGATTCGACTCGTCCGACCGGAATGCCAACTTCCTCTATCGCAAATTCCATAAGCGACCCGGCTGCAATCACGTGTAGCTCGGGCATCTTCTCGTAGAAATAACGTAGCGCCGTCAGCGACTGCGGCACGAGTTGGATCTCGTCGAAAAAGAGGAGCGTCTCACCTGGGTGAATCTCCTGCTGTGTCGCAATTTTAATGTCGCGCACCAGCCGCTGTGGCTCAAGGCTTCCGGCGAATAACGACGCCAGATCGGGGCGCATTTCAAAATTGATCTCGACGACGTTGCGGAAGTGCTCTAACCCAAAAGCCCGGACCAGGTAACTTTTGCCCACCTGCCTCGCGCCGCGCACCAGCAAGGGTTTGCGGGTGGCCCGGTTCTTCCACTCGATTAAATCCTGTAAGCGATGACGTCTCATTGACGATCTCTTAAGTAATTAGAACTATTGGACAAATATTTTTTGTCCCAAATACAGCCATTTAAATTATATTTTATGGCCTTAAATTAGTCTAATTGATATATTTTTTTGGTCATAAAATAGGGTTAAGCGAGGATCAGGGATGCGCCACGAATCGGCCTGTCAGTGGTTTCGGTGGGTTCCTAAAGGTGCCTGACCGCTTGATACCAGATTTTTTCTGTAGGGCGCATGTGGCAGCAAGGTAGGCTCCCCGTTCCTGCTACTCAGCTCCCAACTGGTACGATTATCGTTGAGCAAAATAACGCAGCAAGCTCAGGGGCCGTCGCCATCTATGCACGAGTAAGTTCTCATGATCGGAAGACTGATATTGAGCGTCAAGTCGGTCGCTTGACTAGTTATGCCGTCGGCAGGCAATTGCCGGTTAGCGCTGTCATCACGGAAGTAGCCTCAGGTTTAAATGGTAGGCGGCCCCGACTGCTCAAATTGCTAGCTGATCCATCCATCAAGTTTATTATCGTTGAGCATCGCGAGCGACTTGTCAGCTTCGGCTTTGAGTATATTGAGATGTCACTGGCATCTGCGGGACGAAAGCTTATAGTGGTCGATGAACAAGAAATCGACGACGATTTAGTTCCCGATTTATCGAGGGATATGATCGATATTCTAACAAGTTTTTGTGCGCGATTATACGGGCGTCGCGGTGCTAAACGTCGTGCTCATAAAGCGTTCACAGCCGCAGCGGATCCAGGTCCTTGATTATTGCTCATAAGACAGCTCTGAATCTCAACGTCCAGCAACGCATCTACTGCGCCCGCAGTGCTGGTGCTGTTAGGTTCGCACCAAACTAGACATTACTGGGCGTTGCATGAGTGGAAGCAAAGTTATGAGGCCGGTGAAAAACTGAGCGAAGCCGGACTCCGCAAAAGGCTCAATGCGGTTAAGCGGGAGCAATTCCCGTGGATGTTAGACGTCACCAAGGTGGCGCCGCAGCAAGCCATTAAAAATCTAGGGACAGCATTTAACCGGTTTTTTACCGGTAAATCAAAATATCCGCAGCCCAAGCGCAAAGGCCAGCACGATAGCTTTCGCGCGGATAATGGCCCGGGTAACTTCAGTCTTAATTGTGGATAAGAACAGCTAAACCACAGAGACTAGAGTTGCTGCAACGCCCGATAATCCGTGTTCCAGCTGCAATGCTGGGGTGTATATGGACTATTTGATCCACACCGCCGTCTGTTGGAAGTAGGTGCGACCGCCTCCGGCGGCATAGGTGACCACCCCGGTGCCGCAGGTGCCAGACCAGCCGTTGATTCCGAAGCCCCAGGAAGTATCGTTCGTGATGCAGTCCGCTTTGATGTTGCCGCGGAAAATAAACCGCGCCTGAGAATTGGAATTAAAGTTAACGCCGCTTGTGTTGCAGATTGGTTCGCCTGTGTCGATCCTAAATAATATGACATCATCGGATTTCTGAAAGATGACGACGGGTTGCGATTAAAAAGGCAACTCAAGGACTGTGACACTAAAGAAATCATCAAAGTTAGTCACGGTATTATTCCAAGCGCTTAGAGTTATGGTGTGTGACCCTGCGGAAATTCCAGTGACTAATATCGCATTTGCTGCAAAAGCCTTGTGGCTACTTGTCTCGTTTGTAAAGGATTTAGCGTAGCCCTTCACCACGTTATCGATTGCTACGGACATTCCGATTTGTTGGAGCGTTACGGCATAACCGGCACCCGAGGCAAAAATCATAAGTGTGCCACCACCGGTAGTGAACGATGCACTTGTCAGGGGCAAGGCACCAGGAGTTGAGTTCATCAACTGGGTGGCTTTCCACATTGGACTTTTGATGGAACCGTTTACGTCAAGGTTAGCCCCTGGGTCAGTCGTCCCAATCCCGACGTTTCCCACTGGATTTATCGACATGCGTGAAATACTGCTGGTGTAAAAATCGAGGCCGTACTGGTTGCCGCCAGCGCTACGCTTGGAGCCAACGCCCTCGCCTGAACCAGAGCCGCCGAATTTGAGAGAATTAGCGATTGAGCCGATGTTAGCGCCACCGCCATCCACAGTGACCGTGCCGTTGACTTGCAGTGTGCTGCCAGGCGCCGTGGTACCAATACCGACATTGCCTGCACTCACGGAAAGAGGACTGTTTCCAAGACCCGTGGTACTGTTCCAAAGGGGCACGTAGTTTGGGGTTCCGCTACCACTGCTAGCGATCGTTGACGATGAAATTTCGGCGGCCGTAAGAGACGACCGAGTGCGTTGGGACCACCCAGCACCTGAGGCGTCTGCTCCTAGCGCGTTCACAACTAAACTCACGCTCTGAAACGATGCAACTTGAATCTTGTACGTGACAGTGCTGGTTGTTCCAGGAGTATCCACAAAGACCACTGTTGTGCTCTTATTATTATTTGAGTCCGTGCCACTGTTTAAATTTGCGCCGGAAACTGCGTTGTATCCGGAAACTGTCGGAGGTACGGCGATAGCAGTGGATCCCCTCAATAGACGAAACGCCGCTGATCCGGCGCCATTCAACCCAGCCACGACGTTGGCAAACAAAAGTATCTTACTGTCTGTACGCGAAGGCGTGATCGTCACACTGAAGCCGGTGACATCGACCCAGCTTGACGATGTTGTGGTGAATGTGGAAGTAAATTCAGTTGATGCAATATTTTGTGAACCGCCGGTCGCAGAGGTGCTTTGGACACTACCGTCGGGAAACTTTATCCCTCCCGTAGTCGATTCGATGGTTCCATTAACTGTAAGAGTCGAACTTGGGGCGGTGGTCCCAATCCCAACGTTGCTCGCAGCGAGATATAAGTTCTTTATCGCACCAGATCCAGCGGAGTCGTAAGCCCCAATGCGGCCGGCATCCGCTGTTGTATCGTACTGAGCAAAAAGATATTTACTGGACCCAGTCACACCCAAAGTGAGGGCATCTGCACCAGTAGATCCACTTGAATTAAAGATCGTGACTTTTCCCTGCACTTCTAGTCTAGAATTAGGCGCTGTGGTCCCAATCCCCACACTCCCACTGGTCAGCAAGTTCCCAGACGTATTGATCCCAGTTGATCCCCCAATTGTCCCTGAGGTAATCGCTGCCCCCGACACTTTACCGGCAGTCGTGATCGTTGCCAGTTTTGCATCGCCAATACTCGCTGAAGCTGAAAGATCAGCATCGGTAATAGTACCGTCCGTGATCGTGCCCGCTACACCTCCAGACACAGCTGCCGCAGTCGCTAGCACACCCAGACCCAAAGTTATTCTCTGCGCTGTCGCATCGGCATCGTCAAGTAGTGCCTTACCAGCGGCGGTGAGCGTATAGGTCGACCAAGTATCAGTAGCCGTGCGCTCAACGCCACCGGTGGTCGCTATGTTCTCGACCGCTGCGAGGTCGTTAGCCAGCGCTAGGGTCATGTTTCCAGATCCCGTAATCGGACCGCCACTGACCGTCACGCCCGCTGCGGGCGCTGTGATACCCACACTTGTGACCGTACCAGACGTCGGTGATACCCAGCCCAAGTTACCGGCACCATCGGTCTTTAGGACCTGTCCTGCGTTACCATCTACTGCTGGAAGCACCCAAACTTTATTGGCACCAATGGCGTCAGGCGCTTTGAAGCCGACGTAATTGGTGCCACCGGATGTTAGCTCGGTGAAGCGCACCTCACCTGTGTTGCCAGCGTTGGCACCGTACGGTTTGGCCTCGTAACCGGACTGCGCATTACTTGTAACGTTTGTGAATGCACCTGAGTTTGGTGTCGTCGCCCCGATGGCTCCTGGTGCAGCCCAGTTTTCACCGCCAGTGGCGCCCAACGCTATCGCTGCAGAGCCGTCCCAGTACTTAACCTGACTCGTGGTTGAGTTGTACCAAGTCTTGCCTTTATCTCCGGCGCCTAGTCCCGTGGGATCGGTAGCATATACACCGAAGCCTAGAGTTTTCGCGGCCGCCAATTGGATGTTACCGGTGTTCGATATGTCGGATCCACCAGCATCGAGCGCCCCGCTCAGAGTATCGCCCGCCTTATTGAGCGGAGTGTAACCAAGCGCATTTTGCTTAGCATTAAACGCGTTCCAGTCTGTGGACGAAAGATAACCGTTAGCAGCACTGCCAGCCTGGGTGATACCAATGGCTCCACTCATCACACTGTAGGTAACGGGAGCTGTGCCACTCAGGGCACTCCGTGCGCGTGCATCGTTGTAGTAGAGGCTCGTGCCACTCTCAGTGACTGAGGACGTATTAAGTTCCTGCCACGACTTGTCACCGCGGTAGTACTGCGTGCTGGTGCCAGCAGAGACGGTGTTTTCTTTACCCGCTAGTGAAGTGCTCAGGCCTGAGATTTTATTTTGAGCAATCGCAGCGTTTGCCGCAATATCGCTATCCACGATCGCCGCAGCACTCACCGCTCCCGTCAAACGCCCCTGGGCATCGACGGTGATATTGGCCCTAGTGTAGCTCCCAGCGACGACGGCTGTGTTATTTAAGCTTACGGTAGCAGTGCCACTGGCTGAGGACACTGCGATGCCAGTGCCCGGCGCCACGTCACTCACCTTGTTTTTAAAACTCGTATAGTCTGCATTTGACAGTAAACCCGCAGTTACATTGGCTGCTGATGCCAGCGGGATATTAAGCGTATGGGTATTGCCAGCTGAGGACCAATCGGGAGCATTCCCAGTCACACCTGGCGTCGCAAATGTTTGGGTATTGCCGGACTGACCGTTTAGACTACTCAGCCCGGATCCTGCCACACCAAGTGCTAATGCACTAGATCCATCCCAGTATTTAATCTGGTTCGTGTTTGAATTAAACCAAGTTTTACCTTTG
Organism: Deltaproteobacteria bacterium; assembly: GCA_016874735.1. NCBI lineage: Bacteria > Pseudomonadati > Myxococcota > Myxococcia > Deltaproteobacteria bacterium. The sequence goes on along the minus strand of VGTI01000012.1, from coordinate 6,649 downwards.
TCACCTGATACTAAACCGGTTGGGTCGGTGGGGTAAGTGCCTAGGGTTAAAGTACCGGTCAGCGTATCACCAGCTTTATTGAGTGGTGTATAACCGAGTGCATTTTGCTTCGCGTTAAACGCATTCCAGTCCGTGGACGAAAGATAACCGTCAGCCGCGCTGCCAGCCTGCGTGATACCAATCGCCCCACTCATCACCCCGTAGGTGATAGGCCCCGTGGCACTCAGGGCGCTACGTGTGCGAGCATCATTGTAGTAGAGGCTTGTGCCACTCTCAGTGACTGAGGACGTATTAAGTTCCTGCCACGACTTATCGCCACGGTAGTACTGCGTGCTGGTGCCCGCAGAGACGGTGTTTTCTTTACCCGCTAGTGAAGTGCTGAGACCTGAGATTTTGCCCTGTGCAATCGACGCATTCGTCGCTATATCAGCATCGATGATCGCCGCAGCATTCATCGCTCCCGTCAAACGCCCCTGAGCATCGACAGTGATATTCGCCCTAGAGTAGCTACCTGCGACGACGGCTGTGTTAGTTAAGCCAACGGTAGCCGTGCCACTGGCTGTTGATACGGCGATGCCTGTGCCCTGCGCGACTTCGGCAACCTTGTTTTTAAAATTCGTGTAATCTGCGTTCGATATTAAACCAGCTGTCACATTAGCAGCTGATGCCAGCGGGATACTCAGCGTATGTGTATTACCGGATGAGGACCAATCGGGAGCATTCCCAGTCACAACTGGCGTAGCGAATGTTTGGGTATTCCCGGACTGGCCGTTGAGACTGGTGAGTCCAGAGCCAGCAACACCAAGTGCTACTGCAGCTGACCCGTCCCAATATTTAATCTGGTTCGTAGTTGCATTGAACCAGGTTTTTCCTTTGTCGGAAGCTTGTAGTCCTGTTGGGTCAGTGGAATACGACCCCAGAGTCAAAGCACCAGTCAGCGTATCGCCTGCCTTATTGAGCGGCGTATATCCAAGCGCCTGGGTCACATCCTCCGCGGCTATGGTCCCGACTGAGACTACACCACCTGCGCTCACCTGTTTTAGATACTGCCGCGCTCCACCGGTGCTGCTGAGATCCGCGCCCGTACCCCCCTTGGCCACCGGCAAGACTCCTGCCACATCACTCGCAAGATCAATCGGTGCACCGCTACTGGCACTCGTGATGCGCCCTGTACTATCAACGACCACCAGAGCACGCGCATATGTCCCGGCAGTAACACCAGTGGGAGCTAGGCCAATCGTGCCGCTGGTAGTGATGGTCCCGCCAGTCAACCCCGCTCCTGCAGTGATGGATGTACTCGTGACTGACCCACCGTGATTTACCGTCTGCGGCACCCACTGACTCCCGTCGTAAGTCAGCACCTGACCAGACGACGGTACCTGCTGGGACACCGGTTTATTTTGCAGGGAGTTCACAGCCAACGATTCCCAGGCAAACTTACCGGCGTTGTCAACGCTGAGTACTTTGTCTAGAGAAGGACGGGACGGAATGACCACCTTGAGTTTGCCGTCGCTATCAAAGGCCACCGTCTTCATGTCGACTGGTACACGCAGCGCTAGTGGCACATAGCTAAATTCTTGCCGTGGATAAGTGACACCTTTAGCAGTCACCTCGATAAACACGGTCTTTGTGCCGTCACCAAAGATAGCGGCGATGTCGTCACTTCCTGTCGGTATTTGAATCTGAAATACGCCTTGATTCAAAGTGACGGCATTAAATGGAAACGCGCTCGCCAGCGGATTACCACCGCTCACGGCATCCCAAAACTTCACCTGCATGTCGACAGGCCCTTGCATGGGCTCACCACCAGGAAGTGTCAATCGCCCCGAGTAGCTGAGGGGATAAATGGTGGCTTCCGCTCGCGCGACAGCCGAACTAAATACGACCAGTACAACCATCACCAGTGCTGACACCAGTACTGAGATAATGCGCACTTGTTTAGTTTCCACTCTCGCCATAGGCGCCTCGGTTAAGGGCCTGGAATCATTTGCCGGGAGGTCCGGTTCTTATATAAAGGGGATCGGCAGGGAGGAGCAAAACTTGAGGCTAGACCTTAAGACCCAAACATTAATGGGATATTTTCCAAAGATTTCAGCACCCATGGCAGACAGGAGAGCTGAGATTTTGCCAAGTTAGGGAAATCGCCATGGCGCTAGCACTCTCAATCTAATGTTTCTACCGCCGATACCTATCCCTAAGCAGACACATTTATTGGTACACATTGAGAGGGGGTGACGTTATGGCGACTACATGGCGCGTTGTTTGTGCTAGCGCGGTACTAGTGACGCTAACTGGATGTGGCAACACATCGGGAATCTGGAAGTCGAGGAGCGACAAGGAGACAGCAACGACGGGCGCCGATGGAAGCGCTCTTGCAGTCCATGCAGACTCACCCGCAGGAGTGAATCTTTCTTTGGCAACCATCAGCGCGGCGGCGAGTGATTGGTGTAGCAGTGCAGTGGCCATTGCCAAGGCTCAATCTGCAACCCATCAAAGTCAATGGGATGCTATATGTAGCAGTGACGGTAGCGCTAAAGCTACATTCGCAGATCTTCTCTCTAAACCCTACACAGGCAATGGTAATCCCACTCCGGTGGCACTGGCTCCCATCGTGGGCCGCAATGGCACGGTTAGCTACCTATTCGGCATCGCTATCAAGACGCCTATTAGTGCTAGACACGAATTTGATCAAGTGTTGATTAAACAAGGTGACATCGACAACGAGTCCAATCTGATACGTTTTCAGGGAGCAAATCCAGTCTCCGTCAACATCACACCAGTGACACCGGATACGTCGCCTAAGTGGATCAGGGGGTGGAAGATCGACGAAACCTCGGTACAACGTGTGGTCGTAGTCAATGTCAGGACTTCCTATAGTTTTGTTGCTGATCATTACGATCTTGGCAGCGACCGTTTTCTCTACCTATCCACTATCGACCAAAGCCGTGAAACCATGAAGGATTACCAAATCATGATGGCTGGACTGGACGTTGGAGGATCAGGCTATGTCATTATGATTGGACACATCACTGTCGATGATCACGGTTACTCAAGTATTGCCAAAAATACGCTGCAAGCGCAGGTCCAGAAGTCGATTCAGTTTGTTTATAAAAATGCTGCCGCTACTCACTAACGAGATCGTTCTACACATTGCCCTGCATCATTCTTACGAGGTGATAAATCGTCTTGTTGGCGAAACAGGGCAATCCGAAAGACTCCGCAACTTTGACAACGGCCCCGTTTAGAAACTCAATCTCAGTAGGTCTCCCCTGTCGCCGATCCTGTAACATCGAAGAGATGTGATCGGCGGTTAACGGGATCATCTCGTTAATCATGAGATCAGCAAAAGCACCCGGTGAAGCGACCGGTGGGTGATAACCTAGTGCGTGAATGACGCCATAAATCTCGCCTACTATGAGCCCCATTAAAGCGCGGCCGTCCGTCCCACCTAGGCCGCCATTAGCAACATTGAGCAACGCGGATGGTGCGTTGGTCGTACAATTGTAAAGCATCTTCTTCCAAAGCGCGGAACCGATATCAGGTGCAAATTGGCAGGATATGCCGCCCACGTTGATATGACTAATCAGCTGATCAAGCACGACATGGTTACTGGTAAAACCGATCCGCCCGATGTCGCTTGGGTCTCCAGCTGAGTTAATGTGGACACGAGTCAAGCTAGCGCGTGTGATTCCCAGCTGGACACCGGCATTAGCCATACGCTCAGGGGCTATTTCATGAGCAAAATGCGCATTTATCCCCCAGCCGTTTTGCATAAACACTAGCATAGCCTTCGGATTAGCGCGGGCCAGAGTCAGAATATCGTCTTGCCAAGACGTCAAGTTGGCTACTTTGGTACAGCAGAGGATCATGTCGTACGATTCAGTCAAGGCAGCGGCTAGTCCGTCAGCTACCTTAAATTTGTGGGGATCAATATGGTGACTACCGACGACACCGCCGAAGCCCATACCTTGAGACCGAAGCTCATCAGCGATTGCACCGCGCGCTAACATCGTTACGGCATCGCCGGCCACAACCAGGGCGGTGCCAAAGGTGATACCAACTGCCCCAGCACCGAATACAAGTATGTTCACGAAGATTCACTCCAAGTCAGTTACTGCAAACTTATTGCCCTTGGCACCTCGGTCAACACCAGCTGCCGTAGCTCCGGCGGCAGTGGCTCGCAAAAAGTAGCTAACGGCGCTTTGCCGAAGACGCGGTAACGGACTTTGGCAAAGGCATCATAAATTCCGTCACGCAAAAACCGAGGCACGATCCGCCCAACTAGCAATAGGCGCCACGGCCAACCAAGTTCACCAATCAAGCAAAATACCGCTGCCGACCTGGCCATCAATTGGCCATCTTTAGCTACGACGATGCTCGAGGTAAGATCCAAGTCCAGCTGCTGCTTGATGGCCTGCTCCCAAGACGTCCCGGCCAGTAGGTGTAAAGACACAAAGCGAAATCGCTGCCGCGCCCGGCGCCTCATGAGAAACATGACCGCACGGTGACAGGTCACGCAGTCACCATCAAAAAATACTAAAACGTGTGGCAAAGCTTCGCTCATCGAGGCCCTAGTTCCTGGTAAAGGTTGGGGAGGAAGCTGGCCAGGTGTTGCATCTCCGCAGCACAATGCGTGAGCAAAGCCCGCACCTGAGACTCGGTGATTTTAAACCTCCTGGCAATCATGCTGCCGATTAGAAGTCGAATCCCCCTCCCAGCGGCGACAGGTCCGAGCGTCACATCGCCTAACCAAAAGCGGCTACGCATCACCATCGCACCCGACTCTGTTCTTTGCACGAGATGCACCAGATTGCCAAACGCCAGTGGCCCGCGGGAGTAACCAATCCGCGCGCAGATAGCGGCCTCAATACCGGCGGCTTCCCTCGAAGTCTCAGAGAGGCCAAACGCCTCCGGAGGCGCAAAAGCAATGGCTAGACTTTGCAACTCTGATCCAACGTACTCTTTAACATGGGACACAATCCCTAAGTGTCGCGTCCATGCTCCATTGTAGAGATGAGCAGCTCTGTTAACACGAGTCCTAACTGACAAGTGGTCCTTGGGATGCCAAAGTTTATAGCGCTGCGTCTCTTCGCCATGCCAACCAAACCACCAGAGCAGCATCTTGCCAGTGACCCCAGGCATGGGCGTCTCCACGGCCACGTAGTAACTACCTGACCTAAGCCGGGCATAACCGGTCTCAAAATAACGTTGCTCATCCGGGGCGGCTTGCAACTTAGCAGCATCACTAAACTCTAAAGCACGCTCCGGCGCCTGAAATCCCGCAGCCAATGCTGCAGTGACTTCCGCTCTTTCGGGAGCCATGGTGGGATTCCAATATCGTGCATAGGGCTTGCCTATGAGATCTCGGGGTCCCATACCGCGATACACATCATCAAGTGCTGTTGCCATCAGGCTCTGTCTTTGTTCAAAACGGATGGACGACCACAATTCCAACTACCCGACCGAGGTAGCTCTGCCAAGTCTAAAGGAGACCTCGGGATTATGCTTCTGCAAAAAAGCCTGCAGTGCTATGGTAGGGAGGCACTGACACATATTTTTTCGAGTAAAAGCATGTCTGTTACCACTTTCATTGCCAAACGTTACATGCAGGCGGGACGTGATAACCGTTTCTTCTCCTGGATCTCAGTGCTGACCATAGCCGGAGTGGCCATCGGCGTGGCAGCCATGATTGTGGTTTGGTCGGTCATTAACGGCTTCGAGAGTGAACTAAGGCGGCGTTTTCTTGAGGCCAATGCACACATCATGGCCTACCGCTTTCCTCACGGGATATCCAACGGTGATCATTGGATCGAGGATATCAACAAAGACTTTAAGAATGTGGTGACTGGGGTCTCGCTGTTTGTGCATTACGAGACGATGGCACGCAAAGATTCTATTCTTCACGGTGTCCTTGTCCGTGGCACCGATCCTAAGATGCGCGAGAGCGTCCAGAGTTTGGCACCGATTACAAGACCTAAAGGGGCGATAGACATCCTGCAGCAGGAGATCTCTGACGCAGCCACTGGCAAGGCTCCACCTGAGCTGCCCAGCGTCATCATTGGGTCTGGATTGCTGTCGCTACTCTCGGCCAAGGTCGGTGACACCATCGAGCTAGTTGAGCCGACTAAGGAGAGTTTGGCCGCGATGAAGCCGTTTAAGGTCGTCGGGGTGTACGATTCTGGACTTAAGCACTACGACAATAAGCTAGTGTTGATGAGCCTGCCGACCGCACAACGGTTCTTTAACATGGGCAAGAAGGTGACCGGACTTGAGATCGGCCTCGAAAAGCCGTGGGACAGCCCAAAGATCGCTGAGCAGATGAGTGCCAAGTACACACTGTCCATTAAGGAGTGGCAGTCGTTTAACCGTCCGCTGTTTGAGGCTATGCAGATGGAGCGGGTGGTGATTCTCCTCATTACCGGTTTGATCGCTGGCGTCGCCGGGTTCAACATCTTGACGACAATCTTCGTGGCCGTAAGTCAGAGGCAGCGTGATATTTCAATTCTTAAAGCCCTTGGCGCCACCAATCGCCAAGTGTTGACGCTGTTTATCAAGCAGGGCGTCTACATCGGCATCATTGGTGGCCTCATAGGCATGGTACTGGCCATGGCTATTAGCGCCATCTTGGAGCGCTACCAGTTTGTCGATT
>VGTI01000011.1 GCA_016874735.1 Deltaproteobacteria bacterium | reverse complement strand
AAATTACATTGGTTTTATCAGCCAATTTGACCTGACCGGGGTATTCCAATTGGCATCAAAAGGCAGCAAAAACCGGTAACCTGTTTGCTGCCCATCCATCCACACAGACCTGATTTCTTGAAAAGCCGTGCCAATGTGCACAAATTCACGACCATACCGGTACTCAATCTTGTCATTCACAATGACTGGGTATTCAATCTTGATGCGATCGCCGTCAGCGATCACGACTTCTTCTACCTTCGGCATCCCGTCGCCATCAGTGTTTCCGCTACTGCGAAAAAATGAGACCTTTGGCAGCCAACCGATGCCATCATCCACTTTAACTACCTCTTCCAAAACTTCAATATCAACAGACTGATCGTTAACGGTACCTTTGGCCTTACCACGGAGTGGCTTAATACTCTCAAGATAGACTGGTAACTCGACGCAGTCAGCCGTGTCCCAGTTGCAGAGATTGTAACGATACGCAGTTGGCTTTCCGTTATTATCAAACCAGCTAAACGCATAATCCGGTAATATAAAGCGATCTGTGATCGGAAGATACGGAGCCCGCTCGATGGTCACGGCAATATCAGCCCCGTCTATCTGGACTACCGTATAGGCATTAACTTGTGTGATCACTCCGTTGTCCGTAATTTTGGTACAAATGCCTTGGCGGTAGTCAGGGCTGGGCGTTTGACACTTACCAGGATCCTCGCTCACAAGAACTGGCGGGACGTTATCCTGGGATGAGTCTTTGAGACGACTACCAAGATTGGACCAGCCACTGGCAAGCGCCGAATCAGCCTCATCGTATTTGAACCAATCCCTTATGTTAGTTGGATCCTTGATCGATAAGCCGTAAGCAGTCGGCAACCGTCCGTCGTCCATACGCCAGACTACAGCTCTACCGATAGCATCCTTGAGCTTTATGGACTTAGCGCCTAAGTCAGCATTGGGACTGAGGTCCCATTTATCGAGTAGATCCCTGAGATCAAAAGAGTTGTAGATCTGCTGCCCCCTAATCAGTCCAGGCTCCTCGCCGAACCGCAGCACTTTGTTTGCACTGGCGAGCATCAACTGCAGCTGCCCGGATTCATTGGCTGCTGATTTAAATAAATCAGCAGCAGCGGCTGCAAGCTCCGCGATATGGCCTAACTCTACGACAGATACCGTTTTTCTGCCGTCGTTCTTTTTGTGTTCGAAGTCCCTGATCTTGGTAAAGTCCTTACTGCTGAACATCACAGATTTGCCGTTCAAATAAGCCTCACCAAACTTTGCGGCGAGATCTTTCACAGGTGCCGTAGGGTTTTGGATGATGCTGCTAATAAAGCTTCGGTAGTCAAAACCCATACCGGGTACTTTTTCCTCTGATGCCAAGAGATAATTACCTGCATCACGAAGGTTATAAGCAACCTCGACCGAGGCCATCAGGCATGCATCGAACGTAATAAGATCCACATGTAGATCTGCTTCGATAAAGGCGTCACGTATTTCTCGCGATTTCAGCAAGGTCCTGCCGTCGGCGCCTGGTCCGTGCGCTTGACCAAATCCTCCATAGCCAGCCCCGTGGTCCCAAAAATTGACGATCGTTCTCTTGTAGCCAACCGATCGTTCCTTAACTTTTTTGAGAAACTGTACCAAGGTCTCTTTTTTCGACATCGACGCTGAGGGCGAGGCATCAACAGCGCAAATGTCGTTACCGAACACTCCGTCCTGGGAGTCTTTAATCAGGCACGGTGCGTCGAGATATTTGATACCCGCCCAAGTGCTCTTTTTAGCTCCGCCCATTGCCATGAGTAGTCCTAGCGACGCCTCTTGCCCACGCGCCATGGCCTCGGATATTTCGAGTAGATCGGCGGTCGCCAGGCCCACATGATCGGGATTAGGTTTATCAGCTTTGCCATCTTCGAGATCGCTCCCGACGAAGTAATTGGCAAAGAAATATCCGAACGGATCAAGTGGCACTGTCGTACCTTGGCCCTGGGGATCACTCTGACCGCCCTTGCCACGCCACCTACCGCAAGCACTTGCCGCTGTGAAGACGACGACCGCCACCACTACCATAGCGCTTCGTTTTAATTGTGCTAGCCGATTGGGATGCATCGCAGCCAAATCCTCCCACCCTACGTCGCACCTGGCTTAGCGGCACGAAGGGGAGAAAAGTTTAGCCGTTTTTAAGAAGTGCCCAAATTGACAAAATTAACTTAACTATATTGGCAAGTAAGCTATGCGGTCTCAGCGCAAAAGCACCCCGACTTTAGGGCGTCCTGAGGTAAAAGCCGCTGCAGCCGAAGGCAGCCTTAAGGGCCAGAGTATCTCCCGCGGCCTCACCATCACGCGGCTTAGTAGCAAAATTGCAAGTTAGTGTGCCGGCTAAAAACATCTTATACAATTGCGCCGCGGTCTTCGTGTCTGGATCCGTTCCCGAGAGACCACTATCGACCGATTCACTTTTGGCAAAGCTGAGCGAACACGTAGACGACGTGACCGTCGTCAAAAACTCATGGCTCTGGCCGTTGATCGACGTCGCATATGATACCCACTGACTTGAGGCACCTTCATGGGAGCGATCATCGATCGTGATCGTTGTTCCCTCCCGTGGAGGCGTATCGTCGGCAATCAAGACGGCGAGACTTCCTGTATTTGCGTCTCGTGGTGATTTACTGTCGAAACTCAAATAGAGGTGTTTACCCTTCAGTTTGGCAGCCTCCTCCGGACTGAGGATCGCCCCAGCTGGAAATCCACCAGCCCTATCGACAAATGCGCAACTCTGGATGGCTAGTTCCTCCAAGTTCAGGCGCTCGATACCTGTAGGATTTTGTAGGTTGGCCTCTGTAAATTTTGCACCTGATTGGAACCAATCAGGTTCTTTGATCACGGGGGGCTTATTAAACCAATCAGGCTCCTTCCCGGCATCATCAGGGCGCGCTTGCCCTGTGGTGGACTCACTTTTTGCTGTAGGACGTGCGTCAAGAAGGCCTGACTTGCAATGCAGTAACAAGACGGAGCCCAGCGCTAGCATCGCATGTTTATAAATGGACACGACTATCCCCCCCCTCAAAGTAGAAAACCACCAACGGCCTGCTTCTTGGTCTGTAGCGTAATGGGTAGCTGCGCTTCTAAAGCAGCTAATGTTTGCACGACGATATTCTCATGCTTACTCAGGAGACCAGAGAGCTTTGGCGGGATCAGAGCCTCACCAACTTGGTAATAGATCTCTATTTCGCGCAGCATCTCCGCCGCTTTGTCGTAGTGTTGATTCTTGATCAGCGTGGTAGCGCTCTGAACCAAGACTTGACGATAAAGTAGATGCTCACCGCGCCCCCTTAGATCAGCGAGCGCCGCATGCAACTGGGCAAAATCATCCTTAGTGTATTTGTCGCCAGAGGAAATTTGCACCAATTGCCGGGCAAGCTCATGCAAATCGGCGCGATCAACCTGACGCGCCAAGTAACTGCTGCGCTGCAAGAACTTGTGACGGCTACCGATATCGCTTGCCTCTATGAGTGCTGCAAAGACCTGCCATTCGAGTCTGTAGAAGTTTGCCGCTGCCCCCAAATTATTTGCTTCGAGCCACGCTATAAAGTCCTCGTAATACGCCTTGGCATCACCAAATGAGGCGTCGGGAATTAAAGCAGAAATCTGCAAGTAGCGCGCCTCAAGCGCCACATCTGACGAAAGATCGGGTATGGCCAGCACCTCTTTGATCGGCCCAGATGCTAACGACTGATAGCCAAGAATCAGGAGAATCCGTGCCTTTAGCAAGAGAAAGGTTTGCCGGAGATGTGGCTTTGCGATTTTGTCGAGCGGGATTTTTTCCGCATGTTCTAGGGCTTGATAGAAGCGTTTTGTACGCAGATAGGTACGCGCTATATTTAGGAGACATAAAGCTTTGCGATCAGGATTGTTTTCATGCAGTAATGCCTCCTGATAGCGTTCAATAGCGTCATCAAATTGCAGATTATCGTGACAAAAATTACCCCAAAGGATGGCGACATCCTTTTTCAAAAAGCTTAGCAAACGATTGGCGCTGCTAAGCCTAGCAAAGATCTCGTAGGCAGGCTTAAGCTTACCTAAGCCGTCGCGGTAGTCTGTATGGAAGCGTTGGCGCACCCAGAGCACTTGGGCGAATGCTAGTTTAAGTTGTTCTGGTGATTCTCTACTCTGTGCCAGAATCACCATTTGGTCTGCAAGCCACTGGCGCTGATCATCACGTGCTAGGCTTTTCAGCTCTGAGATCATGTCATCGCGTAGCTTGACGACCTCGCTGACTTTGCTCATCGGCACGTGTTCCTTGATTAACGGCGGACGTTTTTTTAATGGTTGGGCGGCAATATCCTGAATTCATTGTACAAACAATCCGCGTCTTAAGCCAATAAGCGCCTCCGGCGGGGCGCCTCACATGACGGTCCTGGACGGCAACTAATAGCAATAACTAGACAAACTAAAAGACGTGCAGGGCTTAGCTCCGGCATTCATCGTCCACGACCCTAGATAGCATGACATTACCGCGGGTTAGCCGTGCCAGCGGTCCAAACTGACCCAATCTCTAGACAGCCTGAAAAGTCCCCCAACGAGGCCAGTATCGGGCAGGTCTGGAGTAAATAGTTCCCTGGAGTTGACGCCTTAGCCGCCCCCACTCACGGATCGAGCACGCAGCGGCATGCCGGTTGCAATGGTTAAAGTCAAACAGGCAGTAAGGTACAAAACATAAACCAGATGGCAAACAGGAGTCGTTTATGAAACACAAACTCACCAAAGCGAACATCAACACGAACATCAACCTATCAGCAACAATCCTCATCGCCTTGGTAGCAAGCTTCAGTGTTGGCTGCGACCATAAAGATCCAGCCGCAAATGCGCCAAAGGATCAATCGGAGCAACCACAAGAAGAGATTACACCTATCGCACCTAGCACCCAACCGGCAGTTTCCCACCCCGTCAATGCCACGCCGCCCGTCAACACGACAGGTACTGCAAACGCCACTGGCACCACAAACGCCAGCGGCACCCCCGCCGCACCCAAGATAGTTGCACTTGTAGATGACGGTGGGTTCTTGAAACTTAGCGATCTCGAAGCTCCGGCTGGACATGGCGTGAATATCCTCAGTGACGTCGATCTCGTCGAATCGCTACGGCGGAACACTGGCCTCTACAATGTCTTTCCCTCGATGAATGCCGTACCTGCTGGCGACGTACCTGCTGATCGTGAGTCGGTTACCAACGATTCTTCAGAAGATTGTTTAAAGCCTCAACACTCTGCTAAATGGGTTGCGAATAAGTTATCGGCAAAACTGGCTTACGCTATCGACACCTCTGAGTGTGAAAAGAAGAAAAACACTGACCTCACGTACAACAAGTATACCTCCGTGGTAAGAGCGTACATGTACCTCACCTGCGAAGGTGGTGACCTCTCGGCCATGAACGGGAAGACGCAGGCAGAAATTGCAGATTCCCCGCTCTGTCCGCAGTTACAAAGAAGATTTGAATTCCGCAGTGATGTCGAATCTGATGGGGTTAATGCTGAGGGAATCCAAATCAAAACCAAAGTAAGTAACATTGTGTTTATGGGTAGCAAGGATCTAGGCGGTTGTAAGATTAAGCACGTCGACAACAAGCAAATTTTGAGCGACGACTGTATAGACGTGACAATGACTGCTTTCTCCACGAGCGCTGAGTATGAAGGTGTCGAGGTTTTTAATAGTAAAACATACGATCTTGAAAAACTGTCCTACAAAGGTGTAGTCGACGACATGTCATCACAAGACAACATCTGGCATGAATCGGGCAGTATCGACATCGAAAAAAATAACTGGGCTGGGACGATCACCTACGCTGGTAGTAAAGTGAACCCAACATACGACGCCTGGGCGAACCTGGAAATGATATCTGGCGTCCTGGCCCCTGCTGACGGCGAATAAGAAACAGGCAAAGGCGGATGCTAGGTAGGTTAAAAACGCAACGAGTTTAGCACTCGTTGCGTTTTTGTTGCGATACCACGACTTTTAGCCAACCGACCAACTTTTAGTCACCCACCGCCAGCCCCTGCTTGGCCCATTTCCCCGGCGCTTATTGGCACTTACCGGTCCCCCACCCCCCTGGCAATGCACTTGCTAGATGGAGCTTGACCCGTTTCACGGGCCGTGGCCAAATATTGATAATGACCTGATCACACATGAGTTGCCCTATGTTGCGCTGCACACGACCAATGATTTCAGCCCTAATAACCCTGCATCTGTACGGATGTGTCACGAGCACGCCCGAGGTCGCGACAGGCGATGACGAAACGGCCATCGAAGCGACCGGCAGCGATGGCAAGGCCACCAAAAAAGGCGGCAAGAAAAAGCAACCCGCCGTCACTGATGAATTCCGGATCGACCCGCTCCCAGCTCTGGGCGACGGGGCTGATGATTTCCAAGATCTAGATAAAAGAGCCGAGGCCTACGAGAAAGAGGCTAAGGTCGAAAGTGAAGATGCCCGTATTGAGCGCGAGCTGAGAGAGATCCGCGAGGCCGAAGCAAAATCCAAGATCGTCGAGGAGCAGCTGGAGGCCCAACGACAGGCTGAAGCGCGCCGCAAAGCACGTGAGGAATACGATGCCAGCCTCGAGCACAATCGCAAGGTGCAGCGTGCTGCTGAACAGAAGGCCAAAGCCCTCAAAGGCATCGACAAAGATGAACTCGAGTGGAACGGCCTAAACTAAAAGACCGCACCTCAAACGCCACGACAAGCGCAGCTAGGCTACCAAGACTCTAGCTGCCCGATTGTAATGCCAACGGTCTCAAACAGTGCCACGGAACTCGTATTCCGGTAGTGATGACCAAAGTAGACCTGCTTGACGTTACCAAGGTTGATCAGACGTTTGGCGCAGGCCGGACAGGGCATGTGAGTCACAAAGGCAATCTTCTCGGTCACCCTCGGACTATCGCAGTTGATGACGGCGTTCTCTTCTGAGTGGAGGCAGCCACAGTTGCCCGGCTCGTCACGGTCGCAGCAGTTAGGCAGGCCCGTGGCATTGCCGTTGTAGCCGACGGCTAGGACCTTGCGGAAGTCGAGGCTGGTGATGACCGTCCCGACTTTGAGCCGCTTACAGGTCGATCTTTCCGCCAAGCCAAAAGCGAGCCGCATATAAATCTGCTCAAAACTCGGTCGCGTCGCTTCGGTCATACCTGTACAAGTCCCCTGATCTACGTCCCTAGTCTAAGTCCCCTAAATGTCTAGCTTCCGGGACATACCACCACACTCAACCTTTGGAAAGCGGAGATCACCGGATCCGCACCGCAAGTCAGGTCCAGACTACCGAGATTCTGATGACAGGCCTCTTACCCTGGTGTAACCTACGGCGTCATAGGGGCCCCTTAGCTCAACTGGATAGAGCACCGGATTTCTAATCCGGCGGTTAGACGTTCGAGCCGTCTAGGGGTCGCCATTTCCCCTTCGCCCTTGCCTACATCACCCTAAAGTTTTTGCCCACTAAGCCGATCCCTTCAACAGCCAAGCACATCCCCCAGATTACTTTGCGCGAGAAGGTATAAGTCATGGCCAACGCCGGATGGAGTCACTGCCACATCACGCCTCTTTTACTCACGGTATTTTTGGTCCTTTTCGGCCAAGCGTGCCGCACGACCAAAGGATCTAAACTGGACTCTTGGGCCCTCGATGGTAGCGAGGACAAAGCCGAGCAATTCATCGTCGCCACGGTCTACAACCACTTCCCCAACCTTCCCGAGGACCGCACCGTAGCCAAGAGGTTTGCTCGGGGCCTCATGGATAAACGCGAAGTCCATGCCGAAGAGTCGGAATACGTCCTCTCCGTCAAATCAGCTCAGGGCGCCGAAGCCCTTGAGAGTTACGTCGTCCTCGAGTTCGCTAGCTCCACCAATGTTTTGGAGCTAGCAGGTGTTCCCTCGGACCTAAAGTACTTAGGGCCAGCCCCTGACCAAAGCGATGTGGAGTAAACATTTTTTAACGATCATTGGCGCCATTTGTGATGACTAGTGGAGACTTGTGACATGGCACAAACCTTGAGCTTGCCCCAAAAAGATGCCCATCTTAGCCACCGCACGGAACAGCTGCTTGCGCGCCAAGCTGAGTACCGGCTGGTAGTGCGCCGCGGCCTACCTGTGGGTGAGGCCTTTCATCCGCGCGACAAGCCGGGACCATCCTGGGCCCTCAAGCTACTGGTTGCTTGTTACAAAAACCGCGCCAATACCGAAGAGTATTTGAAGATCTGCGGACGCAAGTTTACTAACGACATACCTAACAAAGCCCCCAAAGAGCTCGCCAAGATGCTCCTCAGCAAAGATTTCTCGGAAATTCTTGGGTACTATATCCCCCGCATGGGTCTTGTCACATCGGGAAGCCCGCGGCCAAACGGACTCGACGATTATCGTAAAGTCTTTCAAAAAGAACCACTCCCGAAGATCGCCGAACACTTTCTCGAAGACTGGGTATTCGCCCGTGGCTTTGTCGCTGGGCCCAACCCCATGGTGCTACGCCGCTTAGATGCTCCAATGGCTAAACTACGGATCACCAATGAAGTCTTCGCAAGGGGACCAGATTTCAGTAACGACTCACTTACTACCGCCATCAGCGACGGCAGAGTTTACATTGCCGACTACGCTATCGCCGCCGGCTTACAGAACGGCGTGCATCCCCAACAACCTAAATTTCTGACCGCCCCGATCGTCATGCTAGCAGTGCCGCGCGGCGGCCGCTCCTTAGTACCCATTGCCATTCAAACCGGACAAGCGGCCGAGGCGCCTATCGTCACCCCCTTTGATGGATGGACCTGGCAGATGGCTAAACACGCCGTGCATGCCGTGGACGGCACCTATCAAGAAGTGGTCAGCCATCTCGGCCTCACGCATTTGATCCTTGAACCTTTTGTGGTCGCGACGCGACGTCATCTGGCGGAGCAGCATCCGCTTTACGCATTACTCTCGCCTCATTTTGAAGGGACGATGCCCATCAATGCTCTGGCGTTTGGCCGTCTCATCAACGAGGGCCAGGACGTCGATACGTTGGTCGGTTGCACGATGCCTAGTGCCTATAAGTTACTGGGCGAATCACGACTTAATTTCAGCTTTAGTGACGGCTACGCTCCACTCGACATCGCCAGCCGTGGCCTCGATGATGTGTCACGTCTGCCGGATCACCCCTACCGCGACGATGCTCTTCTTGTTTGGCAGGCCATCAGGGGATGGGTCAATGACTACATCGAGCACTTCTACAAAACCGACGACGACATCGTACGTGATCATGAGCTTGGCAACTGGACCGCCGAACTCGCCGATCCCGCGAGCGGTGCCATTAAGAATCTGGGCCAAGGTGGCAGGATCAGGACGCGTGAGACGCTCAAAGACGTCGTCACCATGGTGATCTTCACGGCTTCGGCTCAGCATGCTGCGGTCAACTTTGCGCAGAAGACCGATATGGCCTTTCATCCCGGATATCCGCTAGCGAGTTACAAACTCATACCAGACAGCAAGGAGGCATCTGAGCAAGACTACTTAGATATCCTGGCACCAATCGATGTGGCGTTTAGATCACAGCAGTCGCTGATCTTTCTCGGCAGCCTTAGATACGGACGCCTCGGTCACTACGGCAAAAAATACTTTGCCGATCCGGCGCTCAAGGGTCTTATGCTCAAGTTTCAGGCGAAACTAGGCGAAATCGAATCGTCTATCTCAGCTAGAAATGCGCAGATGGCTCTACCATATATCCACCTCTTGCCGTCGCAGGTGCCGCAGAGCACCAACATTTAGTCGTTTACCCGAGCAGTGATTCCGCCTCAGTCACGTCGGGAAGGTCGCCCTCGGTTGGATAACCGGTCCACACGAGCTCCGTGGCACTGCCGTCGTGGTACTCAAGAATATTGGTGCTGACGGCGAACTCTTGCACAAGATAGCGCGCGAGATCGTCCTCGGACGGATTACCCTGACTCCAGAGTGCTTTGATATACTGGGCCGACTCTGTCTGCAAATACCGATCGTCCTGAATCCGCGCGACGAATAACGCAACGGTTCTGCGCGCCGCGTCGGGTAGCTGATAGTTTTCGACTAACTGCTCGATCATCCACGTGGCGCAGTCAGGCGAACGGAAAAAATCCCAGGTGAAAACAACGCCCGGTGCGATGGTAGCGGCTGCAATCCCAGACCTGAGAAATCCTCGTCTCGTTACGCCGTCGGTCATCGTCGTCACCTATCTGCGCATTGTTGCATGATTAGCTGTCTAGTATAGTCATGAGATACTAGTCAGTAGAGTATAGTTGATAGCATACCTAGATGATACTTCAGCAAAGGGTTTGATTTGAAGTCTAAAACAATATTATTTTGTGTTGCTACGCTTACCTTGGCTCCGCTCAGCTGTAAACGGCCGGGGACGAGTTCATCATCAGCACTGCTGACAACTAAATCTCAGCCGGCTGTTGAGGAAGTGCTGCTGACCGAAGGCAGTAATCCCGAGGTCAAAAATCCGCCCAATCAGGCGGCAGAAGATTTAGACCCGAGCCGCCACACGCTTGGAGACACCTTTCCAAGGGCGGAGGTCGGTTCTTTCCAGAAAGCTGGCAGCAATCTCACTGGCACACCTTCTGAGCTGCAAGGCATCTGGTGGATGGACGGCAATCCACTGTCAGACGAAACAGTAAGCTTTGCCACGGTTGATTTCGGCCAGGAGCGCCCCCTGCTCCCCGTGTTCGGTCTCAATGCATTTACATTTCACGCCGGTGACAATGCCGACGCCAGTGAAACTAAGCGTGGCAACATGGCCTTCTCCCTTGCGAGGAAGTTTTCGTTGATCTACGAATTTCAATTTGATGGGACCGCTGCTAAATACGAGAGCGCCAAGATCGTCCCGACCATCGTCATGAAGGTCGGTCCTTTCGCCAAAAGGTTGCGCGTATCCGATAAAATACTTGGCTTCACCATGAGACGTACTGGCCCACATCTATACTCTCGTGACAATACCGTGCGCGGCGAGCCAATTGATAGCTACCTCTTAAAACGCATTCTTGTGCCCAGTGCAGCCGATCCGAATATTCTAGAAAAGACCGAGTGGTGGGACCCCTACGTCAATCAAAAAACGCCGACTCATCTGCGCCTCACCAAACGCGGATGATTACCGCATTGGTCTGAGTCCGAGAGATCAGACGGCCAGAATCAGCGTCACCGGTACAACTTTAACGACGTTTCCTAGCTGCACAGCCCTGAGGTTGACGACGGCGAGCGAGGCCAAGAAGAGATCGTAGGCCTCGTTGAATAACATCCGTCTTGGCGCAAAGATTTGGATCTTAGTGTTGAGACTTGGCTCCATCACAAAGTTGTAGCCCGACCACTTAGACACGTCGCGCAGGACGACGCTCAGAAGCGTGGGGTCAGGGTAGTTCATCTCGATGATGGGGACAGGCGCTGGGCGCAGCGGTACGGCCGAAGTCGCCACCTGCGTCCCAGTCGGTGAGCTACTTGGTTCACCGGCGGGTAGATCATCAAGATTGTCTGTCGATCGTCCAGCCACCCTTTGACCTTTCTCCCCACCCCACGCGAGCTACCGTTTAAGGCATCGCAACAGTCGGGGTCTCGTCTGGTCTTCGGCCGATCTTTGGAAATCTTGAGAAGATTTTTGCTATATTCAATAAATTAGCGTCGTTACGCCCGTATGGGGCGCGGCCAAGCGCTTACCGGTAGCTGCCGCGGCTCGAAGCCACGCCCGGGAACGAATGACCTATTGGAACTCATGCTGCGCCCATAGATGTGCAGCGAGATAGCGCAGTCGCCACCAGCGTGCTCGATCTTATGGACGTCGCGTGCCGGCGGTAGGTTGTGCATGACGGCACCGGGACCGATAATAGCCGAATCCAACGGTTCTGGATTGACCTCACAGTCGGTGTAGTTGGTGACTTTTAGCTGATTTTGCAGCACCAACTCAACACCCCACGTCCCATGGTCGTGGATGGGCGTTGCGTCACCGGGCCCCCACACCAGAGCCATGATGACGAAATCAAAGTCCGGATCTTGGTAGCAAAGGTACCTGCCCGGACGCGGGTTCGGCTTGAAGAGGAGCTCTTCGCTGAGACGAGGGAATGCGGCGCCCACTAGGAGCTCTATCGATTTGATGGTCGGTGCGTCGACCTCGCCAGCCCCTACGACCTTGCGTAGCTGTTGGACCAAATTATGCACAAAAACCTCGCTCAAGTGTCTTTTCGGCAAAATCCAAGATTTGCTTGAGAACGCTACCTGTATGTCGGTTGATTACGGCTATCATAGCAAAAAGATTTGCCTTCATTTAAGGTATTTCGAGGTCGCTGGCTAGCAAAAACGGCATTTGCTGTTTCGCCGCCTGGGCCACCAGTAGTATCTAAGGATAGCAACGGCGGCGGGCCCACTGGCCAGCACAAATTCCACCTGAAGTTGACGAGAAGCGAGCGCAGACGATGGCAGCAAAAACCGCAATCACTCCGACCCGTAGCGATGATTATCCCGAATGGTACCAGCAGGTGATCAAGGCCGCTGACCTGGCTGAGAACAGCCCCGTGCGTGGCTGTATGGTCATCAAGCCTTGGGGCTATGCCGTATGGGAAAACATGCAGCGCGTCCTAGACAAGATGTTTAAAGATACGGGCCACGTGAATGCCTACTTCCCCCTACTCATTCCGCTCAGCTTTTTGGAGAAGGAGGCCGAGCACGTCGAGGGCTTCGCCAAAGAATGCGCCGTCGTGACGCACCACCGCCTGGAAGCTAAGCCGGGAGGGGGCCTCAAACCCGCAGGCGAGCTCGAGGAGCCTCTCATCATCCGCCCCACATCGGAGACTATTATTGGCGCATCCTACGCCAAGTGGGTGCAGTCCTACCGTGACCTACCGATCCTGGTGAACCAATGGGCCAACGTCATGCGCTGGGAGATGCGCACACGGATGTTCCTACGGACGTCGGAGTTTCTCTGGCAGGAGGGCCACACGGTCCATGCCACTGCGCAAGAGGCGATGGAAGAAACCATGCGCATGCTCGACGTCTACGCTGACTTTGCCGAGAATTTCATGGCGATGCCAGTGATCAAGGGCGAGAAGACGCCGGAAGAGCGGTTCCCCGGTGCCGTCAATACGTACACGATTGAGGCGATGATGCAGGACCGTAAGGCGCTGCAGTCCGGGACCTCGCACTTCCTTGGGCAAAATTTCGCCAAGGCCTCTGGTATCAAGTTCCTCAACCAAGAGAGTCGCGAGGAGATCGCTTGGACCACGTCGTGGGGCGTCTCGACCCGGTTAGTCGGTGGGCTACTGATGACGCACTCTGACGACGACGGTCTGATTCTACCGCCGCGCCTGGCACCGCATCACGTGGTGATCATGCCTATCTACCGTAACGACGAGGAGAAGGCGTCGGTGCTTGAGTTCTGCAACGGTCTGAAGGCCGAGCTGCAAGCACAGACTTTTGGTGGCAGCCCCGTCGAGGTCAACCTGGACCTCCGCGATCTCCGCGGTGGCGAAAAATCTTGGCAGCACGTCAAACGTGGCGTGCCGCTTCGGGTTGAAGTGGGACCGCGCGACGTTGCATCGGGCTCTGTTGCAGTGGCGCGCCGCGACCAAGAACCAAAAGCTAAGATGTTTATACCGCGTGCTGAGTTTGTCGCGACCGTCGGCCAGATCCTGACCGATATGCAAGCTAATCTTCTAAACAAAGCTCGCAAATACCGCGACGAGCACACGCGCAATATCGACTCTTGGGATGATTTTGTCTCCTACTTCACACCGAAGAACGAGGACAAACCAGAAATTCACGGGGGCTTTGCCATGTGCCACTGGTCGCCAGGTCCTGAGGCGCAGGACAAGTTAAAAGATCTCAAAGTGACAGCACGCTGTATCCCACTCACGGGCGAAAAGGAGAGCGGCAAGTGTCTCTTTTCCGGTCGTCCGAGTCAGCAACGCGTGGTCTTTGCCAAGAGCTACTGAAACCATCTGAGTACCGATCTTTAGGCTGACTTTAGGGTCTGTCGATCGCTGGGAGCTAGCGGTGCCGTCGCGGCATCGTAGGCTCGCTGGCAGCGATAAAACGGGATCCGTGGGTTTAAATGGTGCACTCCGTGCACGTTGTGGCCCACGAGTATCACGCTTAAAAACCGACTGGGAAAGTTGCGCGTGTTGCTAACCGGACTCGTCTCCTGGTGCGGATGATGGGGAAGCCAATCGAGAAAGAAGGCAGTAAACCCCATACCCAAGAACGACGGCATCATAAAGCCATATAGGGAAACATCAGCCCAGGGCGTGGAGAGTGCCGCCACCGCAGTTATCCAGAGTCCAAGGAGGATTACAATTTCCTTCATAAGCTCGGTGCGCGGACGGTCGATCTTGACCAGGTAACAGTACAGATAGCGAGGGTAAATCGTCGCGCAACGCAGAAGCAGCATAACTGGATTTTTGGTGGCCACCCAGTGATCCGGATCGTTCGCGGGATCATTCGTGTGCTGGTGATGGGTCAAGTGTATGCGGCGCACGGCGGCAAATGGAGCCATAAACATGACGCCCGCAACTGCACCGATAGCCGCGGTTAACCAACCGCCGCGCCCTTTGCCCTCGATATTTTCGTGCGCTGCTTCGTGAAAGACGGTGAAGCTATAAAGGTTACAAACCGTCGCCACCAGAAGTAGCGCCAGAGGCGGCAGTACTCCGACCAAGGTAGCGTAACAGGCGGCACCAAAGACACTCCATGTGCCAACGGCTAGCGCCAAGGTCGGCCAGGCAAAGCCACCAACGTAGCTACGTAGTACGCGGATATTCATCTGGTTCGTCATGTCACCCTCCCTGTTGCCCCGCCCGCCGATGGTCCCAAGGTCTTGAGGCAAAGATTCCCTAAATCCTCATCGGAATCCCTGGGTTAAACTTTAGCCCGGGACTGACCTAGCAAGCCGCGGGCCAACTTGATAAGGTGCGGAGACTTTTGCATTTACCGGAGTCCGGCAGTGAACTTAGAGCCGCCACCCCCCAACCCAGTTACCAACGAGCCAGTGCTCAAACGCCGCCTGGTTCTTTTTCTTGCGACGAGCGTTGGCATCATTGTCGCCAATGCCTATTACGTGCAGCCCATTCTTGCTGAGCTGGGGCGTGAATTTGCGTTATCGCCAGAGAGGGCAGGCCAAATCGTTATGACAACGCAGCTCGGCACCGCTTTGGGTATGCTCACCGTAGTGCCTTTAGGCGATACGCGTGAGCTGCGCTCACTGATCACGGCCTTACTTGGGCTCGCTGCCTGCGCCCTTATTGCCATGGCGACGGCATCCTCAGCGCAGACTTTATTTTTCGCGAGCTTCGCCGTGGGCATGTCGACCTCCATTGTGCATCTGATTGTGCCGTATGCCGCACACCTGGCGCCTGAGAGCATCCGGGGACGGGTGGTAGGTACGGTCCTGAGTGGCCTACTTATGGGCATCCTGTTAGCACGCACGTTCAGTGGACTAACGGCAGGAGTCTTTGGCTGGCGTGGTGTTTACTGGGTCGCTGCAACAATGATGGTGACACTGGCCGTCCTGGTTTATCGCTGGTTACCGCGGCGCCCACCTGTGGTGCATCTCAAGTATTTTGTGCTGCTACGTTCTGTGCTTGATCTAGCCAGGCAACATGCAGCGCTGCGCGAATCTGCCGTGACTAGCGCCCTGCTGTTTGCCGCCTTCAGCGCTCTTTGGACGACGCTTGCCTTTTTACTGGAGGCGCCACCTTTCGGTTACGGACCTGAGGTGGCCGGACTTTTTGGTTTAGTAGGTGCCATCGGTGCAGCAGGTGCTCCCATCTTCGGGCGCCTCACGGATAGTATCGGCGCGAGGGCTGCCTTAGTTTGGGCGCTATTCCTTACTCTCGTTGGCTTTATCATCCTCGGTTTATTTGGGCGAACGATTAGTGGACTCATCATCGGCATCTTGGTGATGGATCTCGGCGTGCAGTCCGGACACGTGGCTAATCAAACACGTATTTATGGTATCGATCCGCAAGCACGTGGACGCCTGAATACAGCCTACATGGTGACATACTTTACCGGTGGAGCAACGGGCTCAGCACTTGGGGCTTTCTTTTGGCAACATGCAGGGTGGCTAGGTGTTAGTACCTTTGCCATTTCTGTGGTGGCGCTCGGGCTCGCGATCATGAAGCGCAACACTACCGTCAGCGTGACGGCTTGACTGCTTGAATGACAAACTCGACACGGCGATTGCGGCCACGGCCGAGATCGGTCTCGTTGCTGCTGACGGGATCATCAGGGCCAAATCCCTTGGCCGTTAGACGCCGCGGGTTAACGCCCTTGGTAATGAGATAGGCCTGCACGGCGTTAGCCCTGGCGAGAGACAGTTTGATGTTCCGATCGCGGGCACCTACGTTATCGGTGTGGCCCTCGATGGCGAGTAATTGTATCGACTCAGTGTCACTCAAGATTTTTGCCAGGCGATCAAGATCTGCATAGGACTGAGTCTTGATCACCGCTTTCTTAGTCTCAAATTGAATCGGCGGCACCTCGAGGCGTACGATGATCGATAGCTCGCCGCGTGACCTGGGTGTCACCTCCACGAGGCTGGTGACGCCCGGGGACACCACGAGTTGCTCACTACGTTTAGAATAACCGCTGGCCTTCACATCGAGCGTATAGATCCCCGGACTCATCGCCTGAAAAAATGGACCGCCCCCCATCACCGTTCCGGACAGAACGGCCCCTGATTTTGTCGTTAGGGCACTGCCACCACGTAAACTAAAGGCCACGTCTTTGCGCTTCGAGTCACGCAGATTAAGACGTAGCGAACCGGGATCGTTGCTGCTCACTTCTGGCGGCGGGATTTCCGATTCGACAAAAGGCTTAGCCGGTGGCGTAACCTTGCTGACAGTGAACTCAATCCCGGCAAACAACCGCGCTACCGGCGCACCATAGCCGTCTCCCAGGCCCCGACCTGCACCAAGAAAAATTCCCATCCGGTCGCCCAGCGGCTTAGCGCTGATGCCGACCTGAGATTCTATCGATGTGCTGAGCGCCGCCCCTGCCTGCCAAGTAACGGAGCGCCGCCCCTGCCACGAGGCGAAGGCGCTGAGTCCCGATAAGGGCTCGATCATGTACGAATAGCCAAGACCAAAGCGCCATTCGGCACCAAGTTTCTGACCGTAAAGTGATTGATCGCTGCGATGCGCATAGTCAAAATTTGCCGCAATATAATTATTGGGTGTTAGATACTGATCATAGAGTAACTTTAAGCCCCCACTAACAGCCCCGTCACTACCCGCGGTGAGCGACGTCCCATCAGTCGGCACGGTGGTTGAGCGCCCTAATTTCATGACGGGTGCCAAGGCGACGCTGCGACCCGTAAATGGCACAGCGCGCGGGATCAAGGTCCAGCGCAGTGCCACTTGCGCATCACCGACCTGCCCCTTGGTCGCGGCATTATTGGTTGCGGTATTCATGCTACCATCGGCACGCTGCGCCGTGACCCAGTTGACCGGAGCCGACGCCAAGATGCCTAAATTTGCTGTAAGACCGCACGACGGGGCGATAGTCAGTGCACTAAGCGCCTTCAGTTTAGCGCCTGCCACCGCTTGATCCTCCTGCTGCAGCGGCTCGCGCGCATGATTAGCATAAATGCCGGCCCAGCATTCCCCCGGTTCTAGTGCTGCTGCACCAAGGACGGACACTAGCGGATTGTTGTCGGCGAATGGTGCGAACGTTTGCAAATCGATGCCGTAGGCCGCGGTCCCTGAGCACGCCCACGTGAGTCCCAACGCCCACAGATAGGCCAAAAGGCCATATTGCAGCGTCAGTAAACTGTTGGCTCGGCGCCCCTGCATCTTGCTCAGTCCTCTTTTAGTGGTAGCAACGGTATCGTCGCATTGAGGACTAAACTTGAGGACTAATACCGGTGACTAGGCCCCTCTAGGGTCTCAAGGAGCGCGACGCGGATCGGATCAGGAAGTGACCACAAAAGATCGCGCAGCCATGGCAGCTGCTCTCTTGGCAGGGTCGCCGCTGGCATACCCACTGTCACAGGCGACCAACCTTGCGGTGCATACGATCTTAACTCCAGTCCTTTATCTTCGGTCCAAGTGTAGATTTGATGGCTATGCTGCAGGATCCACTTGTCTAAACGCTTTGTTGTTGGGCTTTGCCAGGTCCAGAGGTTTAAGTCCTGTTGTCCATGAAACCACCTTTTACCAGCCTCAGATCCAAGGGTGGCTGACGCTTCTACTGGCTCTAGTGATCTCCCCAGAGCCAAGGGCTCAGTTAAAGCACGGATACGCAGCAGAGATTCACCCGTAGTATCGGTAAACACCAGACCGGCCAGGTCACCAAGTTGCCACACCAACTTAGCTTCGGTGCGGAGCAACACTTGTCCCCACTTGAGGTTCATCGTGAGAGGGAACGTGGGCACCTCGATATCGCTGCCGATTTTGACACGCAGCCCGGTCAGACTGATATCGACGACGGGCCAGATGGCATTACCGAGTACCACCATCCTGCCTTGAGGAACCTCGTAGCGCTCGGTGCGTCTACGACTCAGTCGCGGTGACCTTAGACTCGGCCTGCCGCCCCCTGATCGTCGTGTCCCTACTAGTCGTTGCAATAATCCCGATAGCTGCAATGCTCGTCCCCCTTGTCAGCTTCGGGTTCTGCTATTAAAAAAGCTTAATACCTTCAATGAAAAAAGTTTATTCTACAATAAAATCGGACATTTGAGCTTGCAATCCTAAGTAAATCCGGCGACACTCTAAGACACCGCAATCACTAGTGAGGGATCCCAGTCATGGAAACGACGGAACTTTCGGGCGACGCCACCGAGCTCGCTCCCGCGCCTACCGAGGCCCCAGTCAAATCCAATAAGTTACCGGAAATTCCCATCGCACATGTGGCTGTCGTGACTTGCCTCGACGATTTGCAAAAGGTACTCGCCGCTCATCAAAAATGGGCGGAGGCGGTGCTCGACCCCAATACTGAAGTCGCAAGCGGTCGCGCCAACCTTACTAATGCTGACTTGCGCGGCTACGAACTAGCCGGCGTCAATCTAAGCGGCGCTAACCTGAGTGGTGCCAATTTAGCTGGCTGTGATCTTGAAGGTGCCAATCTCAGTGTCGCCAATCTGCAAGGAGCCGTACTGGCCTGCGCCAATCTCCGCGGCGCTAAACTACGGCGCGCGCGACTCGAAGGCGCTGATCTGCGCGGTGCCGACTTGACCAACGCTAACCTTACTGGTGTTGATCTCAGCAAGACTCTGATGAAGACACCAGAGAAGCCCGTAGACAACACGCTAGCCGCTGCGCCGGCCCCGGCCGAGTCTTTAGTTGCTGAGTCAGATGTTGGCGCGTCATTAGTTACTGAGCCATTAACTGATGAGTCAGTAGCTAATGAAGCTCAGGCAGCATCTGAGGACGAAGCTGACACGACTCAGCCTCTTCCCGACGAGCCCTTGGTTTCAGGTAACGTAGTGCTCTGATGCGTATATGGCTTGATAACGACGGCTGCCCTCAAATTGTCCGCGACATTGTCTTTAAGGCATCGCAAAAGCGTAGGATAGCCGTAGCTGTTGTGGCCAATAGGTATATGCACGTTCCGGCCGGCGGCATAATCCAAATGATCGCCGTATCCGGCGCCTTTGACGCGGCGGATAACTATATCGCGGAGAACGCCGTTGCTGATGATTTAGTGATTACGGCCGATATTCCGCTCGCCAGTCGTATCGTCGAAAAAGGCTGCATGGGACTAAACCCCCGCGGCGAAATTTACACCGAGGCCAACATCAGAGAGCGCCTCGCCATGCGCAACCTCATGCAGGAACTGCGCAGCGGCGGCGAGATACAAGGTGGCCCCGCACCTCTCGGCGACCTCGACAAGAAGCGCTTTGCCGATGCCTTTGATCGCGTCGTGACGAGTTTAATCAGCAAAGGAGGTTGACGGTGAGGCCTCTGCTCCCTTTGATCTTAAGTAGTCTGCTGGCCGCTCTTGCCGCATTTGGCTCCGGCAATGAGACGGCGCAAGCCTGCTTCCCGCTTGCCGCAGTCGGCGCTGCTGTGATTTCGCTTATGGCATTTTTTAGCGCGCAAATTCAGGACTCAGCCCTAGGCGGCGGCCTCGCGACGCGCCTAAAGGCGGGGGGGCGTCGTTGGACGCTGCCTGTCGCGTGGTCAACTCTACTGGTGACTTTAAGTTATCTCGCGGTCGGAGGAGAGGTCCGCGTCCTTACGGACGAGAGCACCCTACTCAGCACGGCGCTCCACATTTACCTCACAGGCAAAGCCCAGTTGATCAATATCGGCCTCTACTTTAACGACCAATTTCTGCCCGTTGGACTGCAGACACCACTACGCCCCGTGCTTTATCCCTTGCTGGTGGCACTTGTGCATATGGTCACGGGCTACCGCTTGGCAAATGGCTTTGTGATCAGCTTTCTCGGCATGGTGGTTGGCCTCACAGCTGTGATTGGTTTAACGAGGACGTTAGGCCGCTCCATAGTGGGCTACCTTGCTGCTGCACTCATCGCCACTTTCCCTTTGGTAGCTTTGGCTACCACATCGTGTGGGCTAGAATCACTCAATCTAGGATTAGTGCTGCTCACCCTATATTTCTTGCTTCATTTTGTGCTGACGCCGTCCTGGCAGCGGTTTGAAGCCGCTCTCTATGCCAGTATTTTAGCCGCACAGTGCCGCTACGAGACGGCTTTACTTGTGCCCGTAGTTGTCAGTGCAGCTGTCATGTATCGCGGCACACTGAGGTACGTGCGGCCGTCCTATCGTCTCCTCGTGGCTCCGTGGCTGCTCGTGCCTTCGGTTTGGCAGCGTCTCATCTCAAGCTCAATCAACGGGGGAGACAAGGTCGATGCCCCGTTTGGACTTCAGTACCTTTGGCCTAATCTTCGTCACGCAGTGGAATTCTTCACGCCGTCGTGGCCATCTCTCTATCCCATAAGTAGTACCGTAGTCGTCAGCGGCCTGGTCGGTATCGGCCTGGCTATCGCGCGGATAGAGGCAGGAGAACATGCAGTAAGATGCAAGTACCGTCGTTACTTCACTCTCACCGGGGCCTACATCTGCGCGACGCTGGTCATTCACTGCCTCTATTACGTCGGTGATCTGCGTGAGCCTCAACTGATGCGCATCGGGGTCATTTATGCGGCCATGTTTGCCCTGTTTGCAGCCTATTTACTAGTCATGATTGCCAGACGCCCGGTCCAACAACTGTTGATGGTCGTACTCACGACGGTCATTTGCTCGCGCGGTCTCGCTATAGCCGCCGTTAATGCGCACGGCAAAACGCACGCCGGTTATCTGGAATATAAACGCAATCTCGCCCTCATCGAGAGCTATCCACGTGACGGCACGCTGGTGATCGACCACCATCCTGTCATGTACGTCCCGAGTCGCTACGGAACTGTAAACTTCGAGTATGCCAATTCAGCTACTGCACAGATTCTGAGTCAGCTAAACGCCAAGATTTTACAGCATGTGCTGGTCATCCAGCGGATAAATAATCAAGAGCCATCGGCAGTTACCCGCCTTACCGATGCGTTCCAACTCACTCCGCTTGTCGAATACCGGACGACGGCAGATTACACGGTGCGTATCTCACGCGCGGAGCCGCGGCATTAGCAACCTTCTGAAGTCCGATTTTCCCCTACAGTTTTGGGGGGCTAAGAAAAAATATAAAAAAGGACTCAAGTTTATCCAGTCGCTATCCGATCTTGCACATATCAGTTCGGGAAGGCAATCGATAGATGAGCCCAGATCATAGTGTGAACAAGCCCCGGTCGCAACGTCACTGGTAACAACGTGATGTGACGCTAACCGCCTGGGGATCTCATCTGGGAGGACTATTGGTGACTGACTCTATCATGACCTCTGGTAACTGGAAGACAGTGACTACGGTAACCGAAGCCACAGATTGCATCGACCGCGGGGTATTAATCAACTCGCAGGAAGTCTGCACACTAAGGACTCATCTCAACACAAAATCCGAAACTGAGATCATCCGTCATTATGCTCGCCGTTTGGCCGCACAGGGCGGAGACATCCATCATGCCAAAATCATCGTTGAAAGCGTCATCGTATGGCTTACAGGGGCAGGGACCGAAAAGCTCATGCACACCTTTCTCGAAGAGTTCTGCGCCCAGCGTGGCTCGGACGAGGCAAGTTGGCTACTCGTAGACCTGGCTCTGGGTCATGCACAAGTCGACTCGGATGAAGCAGACGCACTGTTGGAAACCGCGGTGGCAATCATATGCGAACTCGGACTCACGTTCCGCGATTATAACCGTGCTTACCCAGGAGAGTTGCACGAAGTAGACGACTTCTTGGAGCATGTCGCCAACGCCTTGATTACGATTCAGGACACGCAGAACATGAGCATTAAGTTGTGCCTGTTTCATTTTTTTGCGCTTTATGAGCATGGGCATGACCACCACGCGTTTATCAGCCGCTTCATGAGCCGTTTTGGCCGCAGCGTACTTGATCATTTGTTGAATCTTGTTTTTGAACACGAAGACGATACGACAGCGCGCCAGTTTCTGATTGAGAACCTTACCTATGTGCTAGGGTCTGATGCCGCAAGCCAACGTATCGTTGCAGCTAGCTTCGACCATTTCATGATGAAAAATCCGGAGCTATGCGCAGAATTCATGCGTCAACTAGGAGACGCTCTCTCGTCTCTCGACGACCCGAACTTTAACCATGCGGCGCAGTCATTCACCCGACACCTTACGGCGTTGCTCGCTACGATACCCGACGAGGATCAACCACAATCTGCGCGCGATCTGATCAGTACGATTCTGATGTTCCAGCATTGGTCATGTTTTCAAGATTGTGTCGCATCGATGCGCCAAGATAAGTCAATCCCAAGACATTTTGTCATTTTCCTGGAACGGGCATTAATTGAAATGGATAAGACGCAGCAATCCGCGAACGACAAGGTCATACCACTACATCTATCCAAGCGACGCCGCCGTCAATTACTCAATGCACGCTCCACCTGGAGCCAGCACACAGACGAACGCTGCGTCAGGTGTATGCGCTGCTGTGGGTGATTATTAACGAGATCGGAAACCATGTGACGCCTGAGCTTAAACTCAGGCCTAATTCCCCTTGGGACCATCGGCGAACCACCATCACCGGCACCTGGCATTCTATCTGAGAAATATTTTCTGATTTGCGCTTAAAATATGGGCGCTAACCATCACATCTAAACAACTAAAGAGGAATTAAATGGAGCGATTCTTGGTATCTCGTCCGTGATTCAGGTTCGTTTATCCATGATTAGTTCATATGCAGTGCTACGTCCACCGGCAGGCTTTTTTCTAACCAACCCAAATGCAATGAGTTCCGTCACATCGCGCAAGGCCGTGTCAGTCGAACACTTAACAAGTTTGGAATACTTCAATGTAGTAAGATTGCCGTCAAAACCATCCAAAAGTCGGTTTACCACAAGAATCTGCCTAGCATTTAGCGGCACATTACGGAATCGGTGCCAAAATTCACCTTTCAGGAGTACGTGGCTTAATTTAGCTTCCGCACCGGTTATTGCTGTCGCCAGCATCTCAAGAAACCACTCGAGCCAACGAGAAATATCCAGTGTCCCTTTTTGTGCATGCTCGAGCTCGTTGTAGTAATCGTTGCGGAAATTGAGAAATTGATTGGATAGACTATAAAATCGCCGCGAACATTGCTCTGACTGCGCCAAACACATATCTGTGATGGCACGTGCAATGCGCCCGTTGCCATCATCAAAGGGATGAATCGTGACAAACCACAGGTGAGCCATACCTGCCTTAATCACAGGTTCCAAATTGCCACTAGCGTTAAACCAAGCCAAAAACCTTTGCATTTCACTGTCGACACATTTCGCCGGTGGTGCTTCAAAATGCACTTGCTCCTTGCCCACAACACCAGAAATTACCTGCATCGGTCCATTTTTGTCTTCGCGCCAGGCTGCCACTTTGATGCGTCGGGTGCTGGAATAAGGGGCAGGAAAAAGCGCAGCATGCCAGCCGAACAGGCGATCTTGCGTGAGCGGTTTATCATACATCTGCGTGGCATCGAGCGTCATCGCAACCACGCCGTCAACGTACCGACCGGATTCTTTTAATCCTGCAACTTCAACGCCGAGCTGGCGTGCTACCGAAGAACGTACCTGGCTCAAGTCCAAGTGTTCACCTTCGATGGCGCTACTCTTAACAATATTGTCTGACACCATATCTAAGGAAGCTTCGTCCGCGTAGGGGAAACCCAAGGCAAGCATCCGCCCCACAAGCCGCCCCTGTTGTAGGCGGATGGTTGAGACCTTAGTAATTATGCCCTCAATATTCCAAGTGAATTTTGGCCAACCTTGACGCTGATAAATGTACCGTACCGACATGTTAAGACCTTTTTGCGGTGAATAAGATCTATATTTACCGCAAATAACGCGGTGAATAAAGCAGTTATTTACCGCAAAACTATTCTCGTGGCGCACCCATCTCAGCTTAATTGGGCCTAAACAACTAACCATGTGACGCCTGAGTCTAAACTCAGGCGTCCTTCGCCTCAGGGTCTTGTAAATACACGCGTGCTCAAGTACAGCGGACGCGTCACGGGAGTGTTGCCATCATGCATATCCGTGAAGCGTCCAAAGCGAAGCTTATTTCCTTCGACACGAATAATCTGGTAGGTATTGTCATAGTCACAAGCAGATGTGCCGGTTAGCACATAGTCACCGCCGCGACAATAATCGTATACGCGTTTGCTCGGATCCATCAGAGTGAATGTATCCCTCACGTTTACCATATCGAAGGCAAAGACGTTATCTAGACTGGTAATGGCCTCGCCGATGACGAATTTACCCTCAATAATCTGATTCATCAGCGGTACTTTACACGCCGCATCACTAAACTCCTCTTCTAGCCACTTAAACTCATCCCCAACAAAGGTATAAGTCCATTTAGCACTACGAGACTCATCTGGTGGCCACGACGTGCTTGGTTCATAGGACTGACAGCCCAAAATCCAAGTGCCTTGTAAGTCAGTTGTTACTGAATCAGCGTCGGGAGATGCGGCCAAAACAGCACTCGTGGTTAGCGATAATATGATGGCAGTTCCCAGTGAAAATAACGACAACATAGTCACCAAATCGCGTGTAACACTGGCGATGGTTTATGCAAACGAAAATGTTATTAGTGTGCAAAATGAGTCAGATGCTTGAGTGAAAAGAAACACCTGTGTCCCGCAAGGTGGCTAAGTTAGTGCCCATAGCCTGCGTCAAAGTCTAGTAGTCAAACTCACAGATTGTTTTAGGAATATCTCGCCGGTTGCTTAGTCACCAAAATCTATCCGCTCAGATCTCATCTTTTTCGTCCGATCTCCAAGATGATGGGAAACACAAATTTAGTTGCCATCGTTGCTACGGAGTTTTGCCAGTCATGCAGTCCAATTCAATATTGAGGATCACCGCCTGGATTGTGACTGCTCTAGCTCTGCTATCGTGTAACCGTAGCAATCTCGGCAACGGTCTGACAGGCAGTAAACCCTCGGAGCCCTCACCTGCCCCGACACCCGGACCGCCCCCAGCCATTGAGCCCATACCGGTAACTGGTTCCTATCTCACATGCGGCTGGAATGATTACGCGCGAGAGGGCAGTCAGGTCAGTATACTCTGCCAACTTCAGACCCATGACGGTAACATTCTATCCACCGACGACTTCAATAAATCAGGGGTCAAGTGGGACGTCACCGACGAGACTGGCGCAGCAGCACAGGGCACCACGGTCGAAACTTTGGACAGTAAAGCCGAGGTCAAAATCTCGACCGACTATCCACAGACTATGCGCTTAAACGTAGGTTTGGTGCGGACCGCGACGGGAGACGCCGTACCCCCGCCCAAATTATCCATCGTTAGAGGCGTCGATGGCGCCGCTCCCAACAGTGCTTTGGGACGATGCATAGCCAGAGATGGCGTAGCGTCATGCTTCCAATCTCTGAGAATCCCGCTATTCACTCCCGGCCAGCCTATCGTTGAAATCCCACGCCACCGGCAAGTATTTACCCAGAATCTTCTGGATGTTGCTAATAACAACCTCACTTCTACAACCTACACCAACGTATCTAGTGGCTTCACTTACCCCAAGACTTCTGCAACCTCGAAGCTCTTGATAACGGTCAGCTTCGCGAGTTTTAAACTAACAAACTCGGGTGGCATACAGTTCGGCGCAAAGTTCGGGATTAGTGTTAATGGCACTGATTATGAAATGTGTAGCTCTCAGCACGCAAACGTAACCCCCGAGTATCAATTTGCGCCATATTGCCGCATTTTAATCTCTGAGCTCGGGGCTGGAAACTGGGC
Organism: Deltaproteobacteria bacterium; assembly: GCA_016874735.1. NCBI lineage: Bacteria > Pseudomonadati > Myxococcota > Myxococcia > Deltaproteobacteria bacterium. The sequence continues at coordinate 57,862 of VGTI01000011.1, read as the reverse complement.
CATCCAACCACGCGTTGCAAGTGTCGGAACAGCAGCTATGTTTTCCTGGACCGGTGGCCTCGCCACGATTGAAGAGATTTATTAGTCACCGACTCTCTATAAATTTGCCGGCACTACCTTTTTGCCACCATGCGCGCCAAGAAGTTACCCGTATAGCTCTTCTTCACCTTAGCGACATCCTCAGGTGTACCTTGAGCAATAATTTGGCCACCGCGGAAACCACCCTCCGGTCCCATATCGATGATCCAATCAGCCGTCTTGATGACGTCGAGATTGTGCTCAATGACCACGACCGTGTTACCTGCCGCGACTAAACGCTCGAGGACAACAAGTAGTTTACGGATGTCATCAAAGTGGAGTCCGGTGGTCGGTTCATCGAGGATGTAAAGAGTGTGTCCGGTATCAGCGCGGGCTAATTCTTTGGCCAGCTTGATACGCTGTGCCTCGCCACCGGATAGGGTCGTCGCTGGCTGACCTAGCTTGATATAGGAAAGACCGACGTCTATCAGCGTCTTCAGCACCTTGGCAATTTTGGGATGATGCTCGAATAAGCGCTCGGCCTCGGCCACCGACATATCGAGAACATCGGCAATCGAATAGTCCTTGTACTTGATTTGCAGCGTGGATTCGTTGAAGCGTCGGCCCTTACACGTCTCGCAAGGGACTAGGATGTCAGCCAGAAAGTGCATCTCGACCGTCAGATAACCATCACCCTGACAGGCCTCGCAGCGGCCACCTTTGACGTTAAAGGAAAATCGCCCCTTCTGATAGCCGCGGGCTCTGGCTTCTGGCAATAATGCATAAAAGTCGCGGACTAAATCAAATAATTTTGTATAAGTCGCTGGATTGCTGCGCGGCGTCCGCCCAATGGGGCGCTGATCGATATTGATCACCTTATCCAGTTGATCAAGTCCCGTGATGGATTTGTGCGCACCCACCTCAATATCGGCGTCGTGAAGCTGGCGCGACAGCGCGGGATAGAGAATTTGGTTGATCAAACTGGACTTGCCAGCGCCGGAGACTCCGGTGACACAGGTCATCAGCCCTAGTGGAAAGCGTGCCGTCACATCGCGCAGATTGTTCTCCGTAGCACCGACGACCGTCACCCAGCCCTCGTCTTTCCGCCCTGACGGTGGCACACGCCGTTTCGTGGGTACAGCTATCGTCTCTTTGCCACTTAGGTACCGACCAGTCAGCGAGTGGGGATTGCGCCTAATCTCTGCCGGGGTGCCCTGCGCCACGATACGCCCGCCGAGATGACCGGCACCTGGTCCGATGTCGAGGACCCAGTCGGCAGCTTCGATGGTTTCTTGGTCGTGCTCGACGACGATCAGCGTGTTGCCGATATCGCGCAGGTGACAGAGTGTCGCCAGTAGCTTCTGATTATCGCGCTGATGGAGACCGATCGAAGGCTCGTCCAGGATATAGAGAACGCCCGTGAGCTCGGAGCCAATTTGTGACGCGAGGCGGATGCGCTGTGCCTCGCCTCCGGAAAGTGTAGGCCCTTTGCGGTCAAGGGTCAGGTAATCGAGGCCGACGTTGACGAGAAAGCCAAGCCGACTGCGCACTTCCTTAAGTAACTCTTTGGCAATCAGGAGCTGATTGCCTTTTAGCTCCAACTTGGCGAAAAAAGCCGCTGCATCGGCTGTCGTCATAGAGCAAACGTCCATGATGGATTTGCCGCTAATCCTGACAGCCAAGACCTCGGGCTTAAGACGCGCCCCGTCGCAAGTTTCGCAGCGTCTAGTCGACATAAACTTGCCGTACCACTGTTTCATCTCGTCAGACTGAGTCTCTTCAAAGCGCCGCATGAGTCGCGGCAGCAGCCCCTCGAACGTTGTGGAGAACGAGCCTTGGCTACGCTCACCACGCCACTTGACCGTCACCCGCTCCTCGCCCGATCCACGCAGCAAGATATCGCGATGCTTCTTACTTAACTTTTTCCACGGAGTATTTAGATCAATGCCAAACTGTTTAGAGATGGCCTTGAGCTTCTCAGCCCCCCAACCATCACCGGTCTCTCCGTCCTTAAAGTAACCGCGCCAAGGGATGATCGCCCCATCTTTGATGCTAAGGCTGGGGTCTGGGATGATTTTCTGCTCATCCATAATCAGGAGCGAACCAAGCCCACTGCAGGTGGGACACATACCCAGGGGAGCGTTGAACGAAAATAGCGGTGGCGCGAGCTCCGGAAAGGCGAACCCACAGCAACTACGCGCCTCACTCATGCGGATATCTTCGCGGTCTTGGACATGCACAATGATCGCTGATTGACCGCGCTTCAGCGCCGTTTCGACTGAGTCCGTCAACCGCTGCTTAAATTCGCCACTGCGCTTAATAACCAGCCGGTCGATCACGACCTCGATCGTATGCTTTTTGTGCTTGGCCAGTGCTTGCACGTCACTAAGCTCTCGGACAACTCCGTCAATACGGACCCGACTGAAGCCACTTTGCGCTAGTTCACCAAAAAGCTCGCGGTGCTCACCCTTGCGGTTTTCAATGATCGGTGCGAGCAGCAGGATGCGCGTGCCCTCAGGCAGCTCCATAATCTGCTCGACCATGCTGGCGGCATCACCGCGCCCCACCCGCTTGCCACAGATGTGGCAAAACTGCTCACCGATCCTCGCGTAAAGCACCCGCAGGTAGTCGTAGACCTCGGTGATCGTCCCCACGGTAGAGCGCGGGTTCTTACTGGCGGCCTTTTGTTCTATGGCGATAGTTGGGGACAGGCCGCGGATGGTCTCGAATTTGGGCTTTTCCAGCTGGCCTAGAAACTGCCGGGCATAGGCCGACAGTGACTCAACGTAACGCCTTTGTCCCTCAGCAAAAATGGTGTCGAACGCCAAACTCGACTTACCCGATCCCGATACGCCGGTGAAGATCACCAGCTTTTTTTTCGGAATCTCAACGTCGACATTCTTTAAATTATGCTCGCATGCGCCACTTACAAGAATGGCGTCGAGCTCCTGAGTTTTGGCCATGCGAGGTCTCCTGGGCGGTAGTCTAGTACACTATCGCTCGAGGACCTTGAGAGGTATGTGGTTGATCCAGCAAATTACCTTTTGTCCTGGACCAAAGTCATCATCCGAGCGATATGCAGTCGTGAGCGTTTGATCCTTGGCAAAGAGAAGCCACGGTGATGACGCCTGTCCAAAGTCGTAAACTTTTTGGGGCTGCTGCACCCCGCCTGCGGCACCACCCCCTGTTGCTGCCTCCAGCACGAAGGGACGGTCACACTCAAGCTGCCAGCCGACGATATCGTGGCCGGTGGAATTGTGCAATTCGATAGTCCCGTGATGCCCATCGATGCGGGCAAACGTGATCTCAGCCGCCTTTGAGCGGTCGAAGAATGGGACAATAAACTCATGCTCTCCGGGACCTAGCAGCGGCGCCTTGATGTGCACAATAAGCCCCGACTCCGGGCCTTCATGTTCGTGGCCAATGATAGTCAGGCCGTAGTCTAAAACCTCACAACCATGGCTAGGCGGCAACTGCGTATTGTCCCTCGGCGGCACTGGATGTGCGGTCAACCTGTGAGGGATATTGCCACCGTAACGATAGAGTCTATTGCCGAATCGCACCATGATCGATTCGTCGTCGATGGTGAGCAAGGGCTCGGGATTTCGCCCTAAGTCGGTATTGCAAGTTAATTGGGCGCGGACGCTGCTTTGCGTGTTTGATTTATAGAAGGACCCAGACACTGCATCCTTGACCAGTAGCTGTTGCCGCTCAAGATGGTCCGTGGTCAAAGCATTGTGATAGAGGTAGAACGTATGACCGCTGGCAGTAGTCCAAGTACAAGTTGGTGCATCATGGGGAGCCGGGCGCTCATCGGTGGGACTAAATGCATCTATGCTGTTTAGATTTCCATTCAAAGACAATTGATGATCGTTCTGCCAATCGACCGTTTTTTGCTGCAGTTCATCGCGGCAATGGCGCATCACCTCACGCGCCATAACGGCACCCGAGTCCAAAATTTCACGCTCAGTTGGACCTCTCATAGCCGCATCGAGCCAGCTCCGGTAGGCACTAACCTTAGTATAGGTGCCAGGCTGATCGGCCTCGGAACAATCGTGCCCCCAGCTCACCACACCCAAGAGATGCGGCTTGCCGTCAGCGCTTGTGACGTAAAGCGGGCCACCGGAATCCCCATGGCAAGTGTCTGCTTGACCAACGCCGAGATGACCGGCGCATATCATCGTGTCATCTAGGCGATCGTACTCAGCACCAAATGCCTTGCACTTGCTATTGTCAATGATCGGGAATTGCGCACTTTGGAGTTGGTCACTGGGAAGATCCCCGTAATTACTGCGCACACCCCAACCAAGCACAGTGGCTACGTTGGTTGTGTTGTCTAGAAGATCGAGCGAAATAGGCTGCCAAGCGTCAGGCGCAACGTGTTTAGTGTCAAATGTAAGCACGGCGATATCGGCACGACGCGTATCAAAATCATAATCTGGATGTACATCGACCGTTTGCACGCGATGCCGCGTGCTGGCCGTGACGCCGCGGCTGAGATCGTCCGCCGCTACGACCCAGAGAGCTTTACTCCGGTTCTTAACGCAGTGCGCAGAGGTGAGGGCCACCCCTGAGGCTACCAAGCTTGCCCCACACAACGGACGATTACTGCTACCCTCGGTGATCCCTAGCATAAAAGTTACCGGTGCCGCTGGCTCGCCGCCTATTACCTTAGCTGTCGACTGGGTGCTATTCGTCCATGAAACACCGCAGCCAACTAACAGTCCAATTAACTGGCCACACGCCATCCTTAGCATTAGGTGCATTTGCTTACATCCTTTGTGACCTTCACAGGATTTGGACCCGAGCTAGTGGTAACACCCAATGATTAAGAAAAGATTAACATTCCGTGTATTTAGGATGAGTTTCGCGTTTTTCGACTTTAAAAACAGGGTCTTGGAATATTTCACAATAGTTACAAATAGTTATGGATGGCAGACCACTCATTCTCATGATTGACAGCTTTAAAGCCCCTTTGCTAAACAAATGGTCTTTAGTTTGGGTAGAGGCGCCATCAGACCGCAGCCACCCTAAAAGTTCCACTCCACCGAGATTGCATTCATGACACTCAGATGCTTCATTTTAACGCTTGTTTGCTCCTCATCGCTCGCTAGCGCAGAGCCCTTTGCCAGCACCTGCGACGGACCCCACTGCAAGACTCTTGAGTCCATTGCTATCGTCGCCAATACCGCGTATTCCGTGGGCACCGACAACAATCAAATTTGGACATCCTACGCTGATGGCGAGACTCTCAAGGAGTTCTCACCACAATTGATCGGTCCGCGACCTCAAACGCGCTTGCGTGAACTGGACACGAATAATCCGTTTGCTACCGAGGTGAAGGAATGTCTGTTCCCACGTGAAGGTGCCTACGGTGAACATTTGCCTACGTATTCCGCCACACTTGTCCGTTATCCCGACCGACCCAGTGAGACTATCGATCTCCAAAAAATTGGATATCAGGCATTTTGGAGAACTCTTTTCCAGGTCGAGGAGCAGCTAGAAGCGGCGAGCCCAGGCGCAGTGATCGAGTATTCTCTGATCAATGACATCCCGGAATTCTCGCCAATTCCTGCGGGAGACGAAGCAATGGCCTTCAATTGTGCAGTTCTAGTCCGTGTCACGACCAAAACAGCTGGGCAGGAGAGTAAATACTTGGTTCTTCGACCTTGGATGACAGACTGACACTCGATTGGCTCTTGGCAGTGGCTTTACTGTGATTTACGAAACAAAGTATTTCGGTCCCGATGATGAAAAATATCGGGCCGGCCCTTCATAAGTAGCTGCGTATCCTCCTCGTAGGACCACGATTCTGGCGACTCGATCGAGACCTTGAGTTCGTAGCGCACGGTGCGGAATTCCCGGTCGAGGAAGGGATTGGAGCAGATGCCAAACGTCGCAGATCCTAAATCGGCTGCAAGCTGAAACGCCTTGGCACCATCAGCGACCGAGCCACCGGCTAGTACGGTCACCCCGCGCGGTACGATAAAGCAGCGCATGACTTGCTTTGCGGCAGCGTCCCAGAGCCAGTACCCGACTTCCTCGTGAAAAGGGGCGTCTTCACCGAGACGATGGGCGACCGTGCTGTAGCGCAGTCCAGCCAGACTTTGCTCGTGGTTGTTGATCATGCCTATGGGCGTAAAAGTGATACGTTCACGAAACTGATTGATCTCCGTACCACGGTCATCGGCCGGAGCCGTGTCGTGACCTTTGATGCCTTCCCAAACACCGATCAGTGCGGCAAGAGGGCCGTACATGTGAAACTCATTGTGGGCCATGTCTCAATCTCCTTGGCGACTACGCGGCCCAATACATCAAACTGCCTCTCAATAAGCAAGCAAAGACCTAGGCTCGGCGCGCCCGTCGTGCATCTCACTGAAGTGGCTCACCATCGCACCGTCTCATCACTCGCACTGGGCGACTGTGACCGCGGCGTTCTCCGTTTTCGTCACATCAGCCTCTAAGGGCCTGGCGGCGAAATTCATCGTAGCCCCACCGTCGATGGCACGCTGCAGGAATTCTTTAGCGAAGGTAGACTGTAGAGAGACATAGGCAGAAAAACTCTCAGCATTGTTGATGTAAGGCTTAAATTCTGGAGGCGCAATGCCACCGGCTGAAGCCACCGCAGCCACCAACTGCTTGAGCAGCAAGGGGCCACCAGAATCGCCATAACCCACGACTGCCTTTCCATTATTAGTTTCACCGTTAGAGCTGGCGTCCCCAACCACGAAGTAAAAGTCGGGATGAAACTCGGCGCGCATCTCTCTAGCCATTTTGGCTAAGCGGTTGGTTCCCGACCTTTTAACTTCAAGAGGGGACGGTGCTGGCGGGGCTGGCGGCGCTGACGGCCCAGGACTGTAATTAGGGGCGACGGTATCACCGTAGCCGACCAAAGTTAAATCCTGATCTTCGGTAAGCGGCGTTGATAAAATCGAGGCAAATGATTTGAAAGTCCCCGAGGGAAATACCAAAACGGCAATATCCCGCTCGTGATCGTCCAATCCCTTAACTTTTGGTTTATCTTTCGTGAGACTAGGTGCTCCAATAAAAGCTTTTACGGCTGGCACCCCACGACCCAAGGAGGCCTCGATGTTCGCTTGCCCAAGGTCGATTGCATCTCCTGGTATGTAGAGCATCCCACCGTCTGGACTATCGGTCAGACAATGACTGGCTGTGAGCATGGTGGTATCGCTGAGGAACGTACCTGTGCAACCGCTCCTAAAGCGTTTGTCTGTTTGAAATATAAAGCCGACCTGAGGGTGTTCCACCGTCGGGGCGCCGCCGACAACGCCTAAACACTTTTTCTTTTCTGGTTGTTGCTGCTTGTTATTAACACTGGCAACCTTGCTGCCGCTACGGAGGTTCTCTTCGCGGGTATTCGGTACACAAGCTAGAGCACCGCTCATCATGAGAGCCGGTAAAATCCGTGACCCTAACGTTAGCTTCCACTTTGCCGGCACACTACTCATCCGCGGTACCTTCAGCCTGCCATTGGCGACAGCTGCCATAAGTTCCTCGACTTTCAGACCGCCCTTCTTATCGGTCATTGGCAAAAAAACTTTAGCTTCTCAATTAAATCTCGAGGTTATATCCGACGCGGTGGCTACTAAGGACGTTTTGATACCCGGATGAGGCTCTCCTGGGCCGTCGAAGCCACCAAAGTGCCGTCGGCATCGTAAATCTGGCCGTGGTTCATGCCGCGCCCTCCAGCTGCAATAGGGCTGTCGCGCGCGTACAGGCGCCACCCTGTCCAGGGCCGATGATGGTGGAACCACATGGCGTGATCGACACTTGCCAACTTAAGCCCAGGGGTCAGTAGGGTCGCTCCATGCGGCAGTAGCGATACGGTGAGTAGCCCGAAATCCGAAGCGTAGGCCAAAGCACCTTGATGCAGTATCGGATCATCGGGCAGCTGTTCGTGCACACGTTGCCAGGAATGCATATATGGTGGTCTTTTGCTTGGGTTCGCCAGATCAATTTTTTCTACCGACCGGATTTCGACCGGGTAGTCCGCAAGTAGACGGTCACGATCCTTCACCGGCAAAAGATGGGCCACCTTACGTACGATCTCTTTATCGTTAATCAGTGAGTCAGGCCCAATGACCGATGGCATCGACGGACCATGTTCGAAGCCCTCCTCTTGCCTTTGGTAGGAGGCGATCATGCAGAATATGGTCCCGCTACTTTGTACGGCAACCACACGCCGCGTCGCGAAACTGGTGCCATCACGAATCACCTCGACCTCGTAGCGCACCTCCTCCTCTTGGGATCCAGGGCGGAGGAAATAAGCATGCAATGAGTGTATGGGGCGGTCCAAGGATACTGTGCGCGACGAGGCCACGACGGCTTGTCCAAGTACCTGCCCACCAAATAAGGACTGAAAGCCCAAGTGCTCACTCTGGCCGACGTAGACTCGGGGCGCCACCGGCTGCACATCGAGCAAACGGGCCAAGCGTCCAGGCTGCTGCAGTGCGCTCATGAGCCTATCCTCCGTCGGTTAAGGAGTGAACATTTTAACATTAAATACTATGATTGCCTGGAAATTGCTCCTTACTCGCAACCAGGTGGACGCATGACGAGCGACACTGAAATCTCTCGACGCGTTTCGCGTCGTGCCGCATGTATGGCGGTAGTACTGACTTACTTGGGTCTCTTTACCTGGTCGGGATGTGTCACCAAGCCTGACCTTCGTGCCGCTGCAAAAGTTAAAACTGTGGCGATTATTGGGTTCTCGATCGTGCAACCCAAGGGCGGCCCGCAGCTTCGACTCGATCATACTTTCAAATCTGCCGCCAAGTTTTATCGCCAAGTGGCAGGAGACCTGGCTGCTGCTCGTGGCTGGCAAGTCTTGCCGTTAGAGCGCGTGAGCGGACAGAGTATGTACAGCCTACTGGCCGCTAAATTCTCCAATCACCTCCTCAGTAGCGACATTCGCCCTACGGGCATTCTGTCGCAGGAGGAACAAGTCAATCTATCCCCCAAATACCGTGATCAACTCCGCCGAGCATTGGGCGTGGATGGCCTCGTGAGTATCGGCTTTGCACTGTCCCGCAGAAAACCGGAGGGCGCCAAGGCCGACAACACCGCAACCGTTACGGCCAAGGTGAGTTTCGATCTCTATGCTGGCAAGGGAGCTAAAAGTATTTGGCAAGTGTCGTCACTACCGAGTAAACCTTTCGCTACCCCCGATATCCCCCAGGACCTTGGCATCGCCCCAGGCGACGAGACTGTCATGGCGCAGGCCGTTGCCACGAGCGTCAAAACGATGCTCGAGCTGCGACAGCAAGAAGAGGCCCTTGCCAAGAAGAAGTAAGCAATCAGAAGTAAACGAGATTTATTGTACCAACCGACGGGAGATTGGAGTTTATGAGCACCATAGTTTGGTTTCGTCGCGACCTGCGTCTGGACGACCACCCAGCTCTGAGCGCCGCCGTGAAACGCGGCGCGCCAGTTATTCCCGTTTACATCCATAGCCCTGATGCTGACGAAGGTGATGCCGCAGCCGGCAGTGCCACCAAGTGGTGGCTCCATCATTCACTCCAGGCGTTGAGTCGCGATCTAGAGGCACTCGGCTCCCGCCTCATCGTTAGGTCTGGTTCAGCAGAGACGGAATTACTCGATCTCGTCAAAACCACCAAAGCCACTGCCGTTTACTGGCATCGCCGCTATGAGCCGAGCATCATTGCCCGTGATAGTCACATCAAAACCGCGCTCAAAGATCTTGGCTGTGCGGCGGAAAGCCTGAACGGCGCCCTACTCTACGAGCCCTGGACCATTAAAAATAAAAGTGGCGAGCCCTACAAAGTTTACACGCCTTACTGGCGCGCCTGTTTAGCCTCGGGGGCACCTGCGGCACCAGAGGCCCCGGTCAGCCGCCTTCCAGCACCGAGCGCATGGCCCAAGTCGCTCGCCATCAGCAAGCTCGCACTGAAACCACAGATTCCTTGGGATGAAGGCATGGAGGCCACGTGGACTCCAGGCGAGACGGGCGCCCACGCGATCCTACAAAAATTCTTGCCGTCTGCTCCCAAATACATCGCCGAGCGCGACTTTCCAGCTATCGCGGCCACGTCCCAGCTCAGTCCCTATCTTGCGCTGGGCGAGATTAGCCCGCGCCGCATCTGGACGACCATGGCCGGCGCTAAAGCCGCGATCAAACCGGGCGAGGGCACTGGTGGCGAGGCCTTTCTCAGGCAACTTGGGTGGCGTGAATTTGCCCACCACCTACTCTTTCATTTTCCAGCAACCGTCAACGCGCCGCTGCGGCCCGAGTTCGGTCACTTTCCCTGGGAGTCATCCCCAGAGCACCTGAAAGCCTGGCAACGCGGCATGACCGGATACCCCATTGTCGATGCCGGGATGCGTCAACTTTGGCATACGGGTTGGATGCACAACCGCGTGCGGATGATCGTAGGCTCTTTTCTCGTCAAGGACCTGCTGATCACCTGGCAAGAGGGGGCCAAATGGTTTTGGGATACCCTGGTCGATGCTGACCTGGCAAACAACACACTTGGCTGGCAGTGGATCGGCGGATGCGGTGCCGACGCTGCGCCTTACTTCCGTGTCTTTAACCCACTCGGGCAGAGCGAGAAATTTGACGCCAATGGTGTTTACCTGCGGCGCTGGTGCCCTGAGCTTGCCCGCTTACCAGCGAAGTGGATACACCGTCCCTTTGAAGCTCCAAAGGATGTACTGAGTGCAGCCGGTGTCACCATTGGCAAGAATTATCCCCGTCCTCTGGTCGATCACGGGGCTGCTAGGCTCAAGGCACTCAAGGCCTTTGCCTACCTACAACAGGACAAGAAAAAAGCGGCGGGTGATGCACCGCGCCACAAGAGTTAGTGTTCGCTCACTCGCGCGTGGCTGGCACCTTGATGGCTTGCCACTCGCGGTAAGTGGAATCTTTGAGGTCATTCCACGGTACTAAGCTGGTGGGTTCCGGATAAAGACCGGCCTCGATGTTAGCCTTGTGACGATAGTTGGAAATGGCCTCGTAGATAGTTTTGCGCGCGCGGTTGATATTACCAAGAGGTTGATGCTGCGCGATTGCATGCCATGGTTGAAAGGACAAGGCATCGCAGTAGGCGAGCCTTTTATCGGTACGAAAGGTTTGGGGCGGAATTTCAATGGTTGCAAAGTCGACGAACGGGGCTTTGTCCTGCTTCCATTCTTTGGAGGGATCCTCCACTTCCATAACTTGAAGATTGGGATTATTGGGCTGATTGGGGACAAAAAACTGCACGGCAAATCTGTAGCATAGAGATCCTTGGTCCAAACGTTCTTGTAAGTCGTCACGAAGCTCCGTGTCTGTGCCGTTCAGTGGTCGCGAGGTGACTGCTTGGCAGGGCCGCACAGCATATTTCACGGGACTGTTCACCTCTGGCCCACTCAGTAGGTAAGGCGTCTGACTAAAGAAGTCCATGGCCGCAAGGCTCTTACCGTTGTTGGGATTACCCGAGGTCAGAGCAAGAGCATTCTTGAGGACCAAAGCATGGCCAATGGGACTCTCAAACAGGTAGCTAACGATCGCTTTGGGATCCTTCCTAATCTTGATGAGTCCGGCAAAATCATGCGTGGTGGGAGCGGGGAAAATAGGGAAGTTGATCAGCAAGAAATCCTGCGTGGTTGCCTGCGGTTGATCTTCGAGGAGCTTAGTTCCCGGCACGTCGAAAAGCTTGATTGCCATACCCCTGGCATCGGGCTTGTTATCGCCAACTGGACCTAGAGAGCTTGAGAACCGTATGATCGCATCGTAGCTCTGACCGGGTGTCGCAAATACGCCGGTCCGGTATTTGGGGGGTAAGTCAGCGTTCACCGTGAAACGTGCCGCAGTACAGCCAATGCCACGCGGATGGGCATCACGCATGACTCTTTTGCCCTGATCGCGGTATTCTGCCTGAATGAGGCCAATAAGGTCATTGGCGACATCTGCTGCCTCTTGCTCTTCCCCTTGGGTATAAGTCTCCCAATTGGTCATCACGGTGACACCGTAGGCGTCTAGGCTCAGCAGCGCGCACGCTGCCATAGGAAGGACGCAGCGAAGACTAAAACGGAACATAGTCAGTTCCCCTTTGGATCAAGGTAATTGAGCACCGTAGCCCTAACGACAGGATAGGCTGCCTGGCAATCTGAGGTGCCCGCGAGGCGCTCCAGATCAGCCCTAGCCTTGGGCGAGGTTGCTGGGTTTTTTAACTCGAGGTCGCAAGACTGAATCCACTTATGCTCGTCGAGGACATCTGCCACTTCCATGGAGATATCCTTTGGATCACTGCGACCCGTGCTTTTGCAGCCACTGCCTAGGCTAAGCGACGCCACGAGGAAGCTGAAGCATGCTGTGCCACGATATCTCACAAAAGGAACCATGACTTGGCCCTTCAAAGTCTAGAGGTGAATCGGTGGGAGGATGATTCGTTCTAGAGTAGTCAAAGGCCAAGCATTCCGCAAGTTAGCAAACTGAGACTATTTCTGGCCCGGCGTACACCGCTGCATCGTTGCTGTTGTAGGATCCGACTCCTTGGCTATTTCGGCCTTTTGATCGATCGCACTGGCGATGAGTTCCTTGGCGAAGGGACTCGAGAGATCGAGGTAAAACGCCAGGGTTTCCTTGCCCAACACTCCCCTCATGTTCTGTTGGTCATACAGGATATTCATGCCTAGCAGCGTATTACCTTGAACCAAGGCTGAGCCACCATCACCGTGAGCCGGCATACTGTCAGTGGTCGATGTGTTCGTCACATTCACGCGGCGTCCACCAATCACATAACCGGTCTCGGTATTTAGCCAGCTTAACTCCTGCGGCAGTAACGCTTGATCGAGTAACACATTACTACCAACGGCAGGGCCAACAAGTCTCTCCGTATTGTAATCAAGATCGCGACGATCACCGATACCTACAAGATTTACTGACTCACCAGGCTTGCGGCGGTTTTCGCTTACTTTAAAGTAACCGGTGAGACTTGAGGTTGGGGCCTTGAGAATAACGACTTCCTTGATGATATTTTTTAAGGCATCGCTGACTACCGGTCCAACATTCGTGCTGGTTGTCGCGTTGGTAGCTTGCGGCGACCCAGTTGCCTGAGTCTGAATATTCTGCACCTGCTTGACCGAAGGATGAAAAATGACTCGCTCGATTTGCGGGAGAGAAGCTAAATGCTCATCACTAGCATCGGTATCACCACTAAACTGTATTTTGATGGGCTGAGGATTAGGATCTTCGGGAAAGATCCTATTGACGGAGAGTATGGAATTCTTTCCTATGATGATTCCCGTCCAGCCCCACCAGGCTCTCTTGCCAGCTTTAACCTCATCGAGTGAATTGAAGCCATAGTTCCACAATTTCACTAATTGGGGATGCGGTGCGGAATCCTGAGCGTTTAAAATACTGAGACAAGCGTCAGTCTTTTCGGCTCCTTTAGGTGCCTTTTTTTGCGGTGCTGTGGTCGAGGAGCCGTTCATTTTAGACTCGGATTGGCAAGCCAATAGACATGCTACCAAAATGCCTGCAGCGGCCAAAAATCCGGCATAACGCATCGGTCCCTCCAGAGGTGTACGCATTATCTGCAAATCTGGTCTGCGACTTAAGTAAAAAGCACGGGCTAAAGACTACCGGCATAGTTACGGTGTGTTACAATAGGAGCGGCAAGGGTATTTTATGGTGTTATTTTAGAAACTCTAACTGACGACAGTGGCAGGGTATGATGCGTGCAAGAAGCTCTCGATTTTTAATCCGTACGACCTTAGGAATGACACTGATGTCCGTCGCGAGCTGTGCTCACCTGCGCGCACTCCCTCAATCCGAAATCGACCGGCTGACGACATGCACAAACACCTCACTCACCGAGATACGCAAGTCGCTGCTACTGAGCGGCTACGAGATTAAAGATCAATCTGCTACTGAGCTCATAACGGCCTACAAACAGGTTAGCGGCTACGAAGGTAGACAGATCTATCGCCGTATTACGGTGGTGGAGACTGTGCCGAAATCATTCAAGTTTGTCGTTAGACTGAAGTCGGTTCAGCTCCCGTACCAAGACTCTCAGTATTACTACCGTGGGCCATTGAATACGGTCCCTGCACCGGCCAACGCTATTAATATCAACCTTGGTCCGGCAAAGCCGATGGAAAACGAATTTGATCCTGACTACATCGAGGGCAACCTTGATGAGCACCAGCTTATTTTGAGTGAAGTGTGTGGGCGGCGGTGAAGTCGGTAGACTGCAGAAATGGTCACGCAATAAGATCTTATCAGGATCTGACTACATGAATGCATACGCATTAGACAGCACTTACTGTTGCAGGTTCGTGAATAAGTGGAGTGGGACGCGTTGCGAGATCTGCTACAATGAGATCTGGAGAAGGCATCAATGACCGAATTTTCTACAGACAGCTCTCTGCTTAGTCTTGCAGCATTAATTTCTCAGCGGCTTAAGCCTGTGGCTATATATGTTTTTGGCTCTGTCGCGAGTGGACGTGCTAACCCCGAAAGTGATGTCGATCTCGCTATTTTTACCCGGGAGAAAATTACATTTGATCAAAGCGAAGATATAAAAGAGTTAGCACTGGCAAAGTGGGGGATTGCTTTAGATCTGATTGATTTCGTCGAAGCGCCTCCAACTCTTCAAGCAGAAATTATCCGGAATGGCAAGAAGTTGATTGTACAGAATGAAAATGATTTAGCCACATTGATCATGAGAGCACTGCGTAGCTATCAAATGCTGAATGAAGAGAGAGAGCCTATACTAAAAAAAAGGTTAGGAGCAGAAGGATGGAAACGCCTCTTTTGAAAATCGACTCCATCAGACGATGTCTTACTAGAGTCTCTGAAATGGCGTCTTTAAATCCCACTTTCAGTGACCAAAATGCTCTCGATGTGACAATTCTAAATTTACAGCGTGCCTGCGAGCAGGCCCTAGATCTTGCCAATTGGGTATGTGCATACCGAAACCTTAGCGTTCCAAGGACCTCCAGAGAGGTCTTCACCATTCTGGAAAATGCCGGCATTCTGTCGCCATTGTTAGCTACGAACATGAGACGAATGATTGGCTTTAGAAATATAGCAATTCATGAATATCAAAAAAATTGATCCAGCTATTGTAAGAAGCATCCCGTTTTAAGCGCCAATATACGAGGTGATGATCTCGGCAATGATTACCAATTGGAAATATCATCGGGCGAGAGCCAAGTATGCCTGAGGCTAAAAAAGGAAGACGACAAATTACTGCTACCAAAATATTCCATGATGACTTTTCTCCTAGCTACTGAAATTGAAAAAATAAACATCAGATTACTAGCCAAAGAAATTGATCCTGTATCTGATGATATTGGTGAACAAAATTTAAATATCGATACGGCAGCATCAATCATTGATGCACAACAAATCGAAACAAACATCACAATCAATGGGGCCGGACGCGGTGAAAGAAATTTAATAGCCGTGCTGGATGTGAAACTCGCAGTCTCTAAATCACCTGGGACGGCCCAAATTGGGGATGTTGAACCAAACGGATGGGTATTTGCAAAGTTGGCTAGCGGGGCATTAGTACCGCTGGCCTCTGGGACGGCTGTAGAATTAAAATCTATAAAGAACGAAAGAGAGCAATTCGAGATACTTGAGGGAAATTATAAAGGCGTTACAGCTAGCATTACCACTGACAAAAATCGATTCACACATCTCTGCCCGTTGACTGGCCGAAATCCAGCTAGTTCTCTCAAATTATTTCGTGACAGATGGATACTCCAAATTAATTCATTGGGGGAATTTGCAGTATTGCCCCTTGATGCTCGCGACATGATATTTCCAGGGAGCTACAAAATCTCGCTTCCGGATGCACCGCACCAAGGCGGACGACGACTCAGATCTTCGGCAAAACATGCTGAAAGCTGGTTCCGTATCGGGGATGAGGGAGAGCGATATATCCATCCGGGTTCGAGATCAAAAGGCTGCATCACTGTGACAGACTTAACGAAATGGGAGCTGATTTTCCAACACCTCGCCAACAGTCGCCTTGATGAATATCATGTCGGCATTATGGAGGTGATATGAAACAAAACATGATGCGTTTAGCATTCATTTCAACTCTTTTAAGTGTCATAGGCTTACTAGGGATAAATCTTTTACCAGAACGCCTGCAGATTTACGGTCCGCTGCAAGTGGGAAAACCTCTGCCTTTAAGTGCGCGTTCAATTTTCGAACAAGACTCCCAAAATATCTCATCTGGGTCACTCTACTACTACCTACCGCAATCAACGGAAAAAGAATGTGAGTGCTCTCATGCCGAACGCGTTGTCAAAAATGCGGGCAACAAAATGGAGATCATTGATAGCAAAATAAGCAAGTACTTTGGGGTGCCTACGGTTCACAATGGCGTAACCTTCCAACTAGCGGATTCGCTTTTGATCGTGGTTAATAAAAACGGACAAATACAGTCGATATACAGAAATGTTAATCAAATTCACTTAATCATGGGCATCGGCACTGAAGGCCCATTAGTAAAAATACTCGAGAACTTAGTCTACCGGCGGAACCAAGCGATTTCTGCATCAGCGGAAATCGACACCGTACTGGGCCAAATCTTCGCAAAACTTGAGACTAAATTTTAATCCATCAATCCTACTGCAAAATCTGCTCATCAATTAAACGCGAAAAAAAATCTCTCAAGTTTCTCTTAGGTCGTTCCGAGCGTGGCACCCGTCTTTGGCGGCGGTGTGCGCACGTCAATTACCTAGAGGAGTGTGTATGTGCAAAGTTCATTTAGCGTCTCTAAGCCTTGTATGCTCCCTCAGCTGCGGACCCGACTCCAGCTTTACTCCGTCGACTATGCCTGTTACAGAGTCTCCAGCAGGTGAGTCTGCAGACTTGAAGAAAACGCGGAACACCCCGCCAAAAGTCACGCGCCTTGAACCGGTGAATGAGGTGAATGACAATACGACATCGCTCATCGCCGCGGCGCCGAGCCAGCCCTTAGCTCAAGCGGGATCACCGGAACTGAGGACTACGTCGGAAACAGGTGCAAGGCCTGAACCAGCCTCCGCTCCAGCGCCATTGCCGCAGGGAGGCTTACCAGCGCCCATGGTTCCACCTATAGGTGTGACATCACCAGTGACTCCGCAAATCACTCCGCCCAAATGTGAAAGCAGTGCCACGATCGTAGCCGCCAATCAAATGTCAGATTTTAATTGGTCTGGCGACGGCCCCCTTACCTTCGCCATCGACTCTGGCAATCAGCCTGGCGACTTCGGGACGATTGACATCCTAGACGCGGATACGGTGCGTTATCGAGGTCCCAGCAGGATTGCTACGAGCCTTGATATCGCTGTAGTTGCTACCAACACCACCGGCATTAAAGCATCGTGCACGGTGCGCCTTAAAGCTGACGGTGCTCTCGGTGTAGCTGATGATGGACGCACTCCTGGCCTAGTCGGCAATGTTTTTCAAGTGCCCCTGGCAGAGCGTAATAATAGCGCCCGCATTAAATCGTCATGGTTTAGCGGCGCACCACTGTCATCTATCGTCATGCCTCGCATTGATGTACCAAATACACCTTACGAGCAGGGCTTTCCCGGCTATCCTAATCTGACCAGCTGGTTTGCTATCCGGTTTCGCGCCCAGATCCTCATACCGGAATCTGGCTACTACGGCTTCCAAACTCAGTCCGACGACGGCTCACTCCTCTACATTGATGGTCGCGTCATCGTCCGCAACGACACCGTGCATGCAATTTCTACGGTCACAAACGATCAAGTCTATCTAGAGGCAGGACTCCATGACATTCAGCTCGACTACTTTCAGGGACCACCTATTTACATCGCTATGAGTCTACTGTGGCGCAAGCCTGGTGATAGTCAATATATGATCATTCCTGCTACACAGTTCTCGAGACCGAAGATCTAATTTGAGTTAGCGCTAAAGAACCCGCAAATAAGTCTAGGCTATTCTCTCTGAAAGTCCGACTAATTGACGACTTAAAAGATCCAAACGGTTACCTATTTGTTCGTCATGGGCATGCGGATTGGGCGAGTGTAACGGCCAACCACCCTTAGTGGCGTCTTTAGTGCGGTAAAATCCAACCTGACTAAAATACTTACCGCTGTGTGAGGCGACTTCGGTTGCAAGGAGCGCATACAGCGTCGTTTGCGCTCCCTGCGATGGTTCAATCGATCCCCGCGGCTTAGTGCATACAATCTGAGCTTTTGCCCGCTCTCCGTCATCTGGGCGGCGACAGGCTAGCTTTTCTTATGGATCAAAAAAGGCACCACCGCATAGGCACGGATGAAGACATCTAAGCACCCGAAACTAATCCCTAATCAGCACTAATCTTGGATAAGAACAATGTAAAATAACAAGGACTATTAACACCTTAAGTCAAAGCCGCATTCTACCGATATTGGCAATAGGGACGGGGAGGTTACTTATGGTGCAAGTCGATGTGATTTGGTCTTACGCCTACGGCGCTAGTTTCGCGGCCGCAGCGACCAGGGAGCTTGCGCACGAGCGCGAGCCGTTTGGCAATCGCTACTACATGCTCGCCTTGCTCTTCCTCGGTATATTTTTTGCGCCGTCCGGACTGTATCTCCTGACAGCATTTCCGGCCTGGGAGACCATGCAAGTTGCCAGCAAGGCGTCTGATCTCAATCCATTGCTGGTGACATTTTTCGGTATCACTAACGTCACCCAGGGCATAATCGGGTTCTGGGTCGGATGGCGGTTTAGCCGTCGCCACGAATACTACAAAGCACATCTCAACTGGATGATCGCCTGGGTCGTCTTCTGGTTCGTGCTTGTCTCGGGGTGGGATACTACGGGTTACCAGCGTTTCCTCTACGATCCCGTCATGAACAACGGAGTGCCGTGGCAGGTTGGTCAGCACAACGGCTGGCAGTTTTTTACAGGCCCAGTATTCCTCACCTTGGTCACTATGGGCGCCGTGTTCGTACCGATGTTGTCACGGGGTGTATTTCGCATAAACTACGAAATAATGCGCAAAGAGAGCGGCGAACCCTTTCGCCTAGGAGCCGCGCTCAACGTGATGCGACGCTATGTCTACACTTGGTTCGGCGTCACACTGGTCCTGGCCATCGGTGCCGCGATGATTGTGCGCACGATTGCTGAGCTGTCTGGCAATGTACCCGTTGGCTATCTCCTGGGACTGCCACTGAGTGCCACTCTGATTTACGCCGTTGCCATCCCGAAGGGACGGCTCTTTCACTGGATAGTAAGTCCGCTTTACGGTGGTGATCGAAGCCCGACTCAGGACACGGGAGGTAAGCACTGATGGTACAGGTCGATGTCATCTGGTCCTATGCGTTTGGTGCCTCCTTTGCAGCTGCTTCAGCGCGACAATTAAGCGAAGAACCGAAGGCGTTTAACAACCGCCACTTCATTAGACTTCTTGTTTACCTATCGTGCTACTTCGGCCCCTCGGGACTATTCCTACTATGGGCATTCCCACGCTGGGAGACTATGCAGGTTGCGACTTCACTGGATCAAATACCCCCGTGGCTCGTGACGTTATTCGGAGTCACGAACGTAACACAGGGAATCATCGGCTACTGGGTGGGTTACCGCTTGGCGCGGCAAAAAGAATATTACAAAGCGAATCTCAACTGGTTTTTAGCGTGGATCGTCTTTTGGTTTGTGCTTGCCTGCGGCTGGGATACAACAGGTTGGCAGCGGTTCCTGTACGATCCCATGATGAACCATTACGAGCCTTGGGAACCTGGCCGTCACAACGGCATGTGGTTCTTTTTCGGTCCAGTATTTACCTCACTGGTCGTCATGGGAGCCTTCTTCGCGCCAGCACTCCAAAATGGCGTCGTAGACCAGTGCTACAAGAGCCTGCGTCTGGATAGTGACAGCAGAAGCCCTACCGGGCTCGAGTACCTGAGCCTGACCGGCGCAACCTATGGGTCGATGTTTTTTGGTACGTTAATTCTCGCCGTGATTTCATCCTTTATCGTGCGCGGTTGCGTCGCCGCCCTCGGCAACATGCTCTTTGGTTACGTTGCTGGTCTTCTGATAAGTGTTGTCTTGGGATACTTCTTACTAGTGCGACGCGGTATGCCCCTGCATCGGTTTATGCGGCGTTTTTATGATTCCGATAAACACGATCTAGTCGCTATTGGCTCCACAACAAGCAATTCCACAACTAGTAATTCTACTTATTGATAGGTGCCTTATGACAGCTAACGCGCAGGACTCAAGCTCCTCGAATCTAGCTAAGACCGATGAAATCATCGCTGCTCAAGATCTCTTCTTCGCCACCGGAGTGACGCGCTCTGTGGCTTTTAGACGCCAGCAGTTGAAACAGCTTTATCGCGCCATTGTAGAGCACGAACAAGAGATCACAGCGGCGCTCTACGCTGATTTTAAGAAACCTGCATTTGAAACCATGACTTCAGAGCTTAGTGTTGTTTATTTCGACCTAAAAATGGCCATGAGTAAGGTTAAGAAGTGGGCGAAAAAAAGACGCGTAGCCACCTCTTTCTTCGCGCAGCCTGGTCTGAGCTATATAGTTCCCGAACCAAAGGGGCGCGCGCTGGTGATTGGGCCTTGGAACTACCCGTTCCAACTCGTCATGGGACCACTCGTCTCGGCCATTGCTGCTGGCTGTTGCGTGGTAGCTAAACCATCGGAATTCGCCCCTGCTACGGCGGCTGTGATCGCAAAAATTATTAAAGCAACGTTTGCCCCGAACTACGTCACCGTAGTTCATGGTGGCGTACCCGAGACGACCGCACTTTTGAATCATGGCTGGGGCCACATCTTTTTTACCGGCAGTCCCGGTGTTGGCAAAATCGTTATGGCCGCGGCAGCTAAAACACTCACGTCGGTCACGCTCGAGCTGGGTGGTAAAAATCCAGCGATCATCGACGACTCAGCGCCGGTCGCTGAGACCGCACAACGGCTGGTTTGGGGCAAGTTTTTCAATGCCTCGCAGACTTGTATCGCGCCGGATTATCTGCTCGTTCCCGAACGCATGAAGGCCGAGCTGTTGGTCGCGATGTCCAAAGAAATCGAGGCATCTTATGGTAAAGATCCCGAACAGAGCCCAGACTTTGCTCGTATGATCTCTGAGCGTCACTTGGATCGCTTAGTCAACCTGCTCAAGGGTACCAACGTCATCACGGGGGGTCGCCACAATAGAGCGACACGCTATTTTGCGCCGACCATTGTGGACGGCGTGGACCTGGATCACCCCGTGATGCAGGAGGAAATTTTTGGTCCGATCCTACCGATTATGACGTACAGAAATTTGGACGAAGCTCTTGCCGTCGTTAATGCGCGGCCTAAGCCACTTGCACTCTACGTATTTAGCCGTGACAAAGCGGTGACGGACAAGATTATGAACAGCGTGCAGTTCGGTGGTGGCTGCGTGAACACTACACTGATGCATTTTATCAGCCACAATTTGCCCTTTGGCGGCATTGGGTCGTCCGGCATAGGCTCGGGTCACGGCAAATACGGCTTCGATGCCTTCACCCATAATAAAGGCATCGTGGTCAGTACCTTTTGGGCTGATCTACTTCCGAAATATCCACCGTACGGTGCGACCAGCGTCCTGATTCAGCGTCTGACTCGATTACTGATGAAGCTACCAGGCTGAGGAAATCGGGATTACCCAGCAGCACGTTGCCGCGCTCGCCAAAGGTCGTATTCCGCTTGCAAGGAGACCCAAGTTTCTGCGGGTAGGCCCAAGAGTGCTTCGAGTTGGATGGCAAACTCAGGAGTAATCGCACGCTTCTCGTTCAGGATTTCGTTTATCTTCGCAAAGCGACAGTCCAGTTTCCTGGCAAGATCCGACTGGCTCATACCAAGCTTGTCGATGAATTCTTCGCGCAACACACGACCTGGATGCTTCGGTATTGGCTTGGTCGCGCGCTTAACAGGAAATGCTTCACGGTTTGCATCGAGCCAGTTCAGATAATCCAACAAGTTCATCCGGTGAAACCTTCACTTTGCATGAAGTTTACGAATCTGCTCGATAACCGGCCATTGGCCGAACATGTCAGCAAACCTTTGAATCGTCACCCAGTCCAAAGCGTTGTTGTTTGCAATCAGAGCGGCAATATCGGCTTTGTCGCGGAACTCTCTTTTCGGGTCGTTGCAATAAGCTTGGATTTTGAGTCCGATCAGGCCCTCGGCACTGATGACTTTAACATTAAGACGTTGATCTAACCGAGCCTGCTGAAGCAGAGCAAGGCTTACGGGGCGATTGGCACAGAGAACATCGACGGCGATATCTCCGGCAAACTGAATCACTTCGCTTGTCTCCGCGAACAGTGTGAAACCATTGGCCAGCATCAGGTGCTTCAACTGAAGGCGCTGCGTCCCATCGACCAAAAAATCTATGTCGTTGGTAAAGCGCTGCACGCCATGCGCGCCTAAAGCTAGGCCACCGATAATCGCAGCGTCAATACCAGCGGAGTCTAAAAGACCCCGGATTTTATGTAGTTGTTCAAGAATGCGCAACATCACTCACCAGCTTATACGCTTGTATCGAATAGCAGTATAAACAGGAGACAACGCGACAGTCAATCCTCGTAAATACGTATGGGGTGAATTATGTGCCCTCGCCCTCATACTTGTCGCCCGGCTCCACTAGGATGTGAATCCTTTTGGGACTATACCTTGAGGTTGATGGTCCAAACTCCATGTTAATCGCCCTCAAAAAATCTGCGAATCTCTCAACTTCGTCAACTTCAAACGACGAATCATTGATTGGCTCTTGATATACGATTACGCCATCCTCGGTTTCCAGAAACCAACCGTTCTTTGCACGCTTCATTTTCGCCATAGTTTCCCCAGTCCTTCAGCATCGATGGTGGCATTGCCGGTCAGACACCTGACCACGACCGGCCAAAGTCCTCTGCACCATCAGCGCAAAAATCCTCTCGAGCTCTCGCTGGACCCATTCTCCCTCAAGGATGCCGAGGGCCCTGGCGATAGCCTCAATAGTTGCCAGTCCCTGGGCTTTAGTCTCACGCCGGACTAGATACTGCGTCTCTGGCCCAGGCGGCAAAGTGACTGCTTGAATCCCCTGTAGCAGTGGCTCGCGGCGACGCATCTTGGATGTCTGCCGCCAATTACCATCAGGCACGACTAAGGTATAAGGCCCACCCTCGCGCATGGCTGGAGATAGTTCGATGGCGTCATCGGCTGGATAAAGGATCAGAGGACGGCACCCAGCTGGGAGATACTCGGCCAGATCAAGCGGGACATCTCTCGCGCCACGCGTCAGCATGACGCTGTGCGTCAATGCCTGAGCAGCTAGCCGGCCGGTGTTGGTCGGGACCTGTAACTCGCGCCGAGCCGCCAGCAACACTAACCTTGTCTCGGTGCTCAAACGTGGAATATCGCTGCAAATGCAGACTTCTCGCCTCATCTTGCAGCGCTCACAGCGGAGCCAGGGTTTTTTCCTCATAAATTGATCCACTTAATTGTTGGTGCCGTTTTGGAACCTACGGCCATTGCTTCACTATTACTGGAACTGCCCATTAACTTGCGACGATGATCTGCAACAATCTGTAATCATTCATAAAACAAGCATTTCCCAACAGTTAAGTGGATCAGTTTGCTTGAGAACCATACAAATGTATGGTTTAATAGATGCATGAAGCGATTGACCAACAACTTAGACCACTTTAGTCACCTCGATGACCTCGGCGGCAAGCTTTGCCGACGGGGCCCCTCCCCCTCTGCTTCCGGCCGTTTGGCCTCGCACCACCCAGAGCTCGATCGCTTCTTGGTGGGCGGCCTCCCGCTTGGCACGATCGTCGAGATAGGTTCGCCGATTGGCCGGGGGGGCCGCCGTCCCCTGATCGCCTTCATCGCTGCCGCCACTCGGGGGCTCACAACGGCGGTGCCCCACTGGGTCCTTTGGACCTACAGCAAGGGCCAGGTCTATCCGCCAGCCTGGCGGGCGCATGGCGTCGACCTTAGCCGTGTCTGTTTTGTCCGCAGTGGCAGCCCTATGGAGCTGAGACCAGCGTTATTATCACCTCTCTTCAAGATCATCGTCCTCGACGCACCAACACAGCTGTCAGGTGATGACCTGACCTTTTTGGCGCATCATGCACGCCTCCGGGGCAAGCTTTTCATCCTCATACGCAACTATCTCCTAACACCGGACGGTCATAGCATCTGGCCTAAGTTACGCCTCAATATTTGGCGTTCCCCCCGGGAGCCTGGAGCTTATCACCTCGATGTCATCCGCGGACTTTCCCCGCGTCAGGCCGTGATCACAATGGATCCAGCTGGGGGCGAGTATGTCGCTCGCTGACTTTATGGCCATCGAGGGTGATTTTAACGAAGGCGCCACGCCAGCTGTGCTCACGCCGCGCTTTATGCATTGGCACGAGGGGGTCTGGCTGCTCGACTTGAGCGTCTGCCATACCTACTGGCATACCCAGGCGCACCAACACGAGACTTCGGTCGGGGCGCTGGTCGATGAGATCCTGCGGCGCAGTCTTCAGCCTGGGATGCGCGCCGTGATGGCCGATCATCCATGGCGCGCACTACTAGCGGTGCGGCAGATGCGGCTGCGCGATCTACGGGGCCTGCTCGACTTGCGCCAGCACTTTGGCAGCGCTTTTTATCAGCAGGTGAGTTGGGAGGCATGGCAAGAATGTGCGGAGGAGCTGGGTACGCACGCTGCGATCTGTAAGTGGCCGCGCTTTGACCCGGACGCCTTTAAGCGTCAGCTTAAACACATGCAGGCTGTGATTGAGCGCATTGAGCCCCCCCAAGCCCACGCCCGTATTGGCGGTAGCCAGGCTAAGGGAGCTGCTACACCACACAGCTGGCGCAGTGTCGATGCCCTCGCCATGCGGCGACGTTTTGGCACTACGATTGCCCTCCTATGGGAGTGGTCTCGAGCGGACCATGAGCGCGCTAAGGTACGTGCGCATCCTCAGGGATTTCCCTGGGTCTTTTGCACCAGTAGGGAGAAGCCGCAGTTACAGCGTCATCTCGACGTGCCGCTACTGCAGTGGGATGATCTGGCACCACTTTTAGCGGAAGATTGCGACCGCCTATGTCGGCTACCGACCTGGGATGCGCGCGAGCGCGTCACGGCCGTGAGCTGGCATCTCACCTTGGACGACATGAGTGCTCTGACGGTGCCGATCAACTTCCGTCACCCGCACAGTCTGGCTGCCGAGCAAGGGCAGCACAAGACGGCCTTGACGCAGGCTAACTACAGCTTTAGTGCCGCAACCAAACAAAAAGACGTTGATACTTATCCACGTGGCATTGTGGGCTGGCAACTCGTGATCGATGAACGCCTGGTAATCCCACCATTTTTGACGGACCTCTTTGGTGACAGTAACGATACCGACATAAGACATCTACGCACCTTGGAGAATCAGCTACCAGTGCCGCTAGAACGCTACGAGCTACGCGACGACTGGGTACCTGAAGCCGCTTTTAAGCGTAGTTCCCACAACGCGGAGCATCCTGGCGACGGTACTGCAGACGCGTCTTACCTACCGTGGCTAGCAGCGGCGCGCGTGCGACCTTTTTATATCGATACGCCGACCCCTCTTGATACTGAGGATTATGCGGCGGCGCGTATGTTTCTTGAGCGAGTAAATGGCAAGTGGTGGCTAAGTAGCATTGGCAGCAGTCAACGCGATTATTATGCTGTCATTGATCGCCAGCAACGTTGGCTATGGACTTATCGTGACCAGGCCGGCAAGTGGTGGATCCATGGTCGATTTGATTAAACACTACGGTTGGACCGAGTGGCTCTGTCACAGTAATTTTAGCTTTTTGATGGGGGCTTCACACCCTCACGAGCTTATAGAGCGGGCGCAGACACTTGGTCATCACGGGATGGCTCTGACGGATTATGACGGCGTTTATGGCTCAGCCCGCATGCACCATGCTTGGGTGCGACACACTAAAAGCCAAGATGATGCTGAGACACCTATCCGACTCTTCCATGGCGCCGAGTTTCACCTCGCCAAAGACCATGATCTGCCGCTTTTTTTACAGGACACCGTGGCTCTCCTAGCAACTAGTCACCGCGGCTATCACAACCTCGCGGCCCTTGCTAGCTATGCGCACCGCGACGGCAAGCTGGCGGCCAATATTCCTCCGGAGGCTTTACTCAGCGCTGATGTTACAGATCTAGCTGCGATCATACCGATGCGCGGTTTGCTGCGACGCGGCCAGGAGAATCTTTTACGTGAGCGCTTAACTAAACTGCGCGAGCATTTCCGTGGGCGCGTCTACTGCGCTGTCAGTCGTCATCTAACACCGGCCGAGGATCACTGGATCAAGCCCACGATCAAGTTGGCGAAGGATCTCGATCTACCTTGCCTTTTGACGAACGACGTATTTATGCATGAGCGCAGCGCCAAAGAGATGAGCGATCTTTTGCACGCCATACGCCACAACCAAACATTAGATCAGGTGGGTAGTCATTTTTTCCCTAATGGTGAGCGAACGCTACATGACTTGCGCACGCTGGCGGCGCGTTATCAGGAGCTACCTATCTATGAGTCAGCGCTGGCTGCAGGTAGAACCTTAGCCGACAGCTGCAAGTTTGATTTGCGCGCGCTGCGTTATCACTACCCAAAGGAGATGTTACCGCCGGGTGTGACAGCCCAGACCTATCTGGAGGAGATCACGTGGGCGGGAGCCAGATCCCACTATGGTCATGTACCACCGAAAATTGAGCGCCTACTCCATCACGAGCTGCAACTGATAGAGCAGCTGGGGTTTGCCGACTATTTTCTGACGGTTTGGGACATTGTGCGCTGGGCACGGGAGCAGGGGATTCTTTGCCAGGGACGCGGGTCAGCAGCTAACTCCGCCGTCTGTTTTGTGCTGCAAATCACCGCCGTTGATCCCAACTTATTTGATCTGCTCTTTGAACGCTTTATATCGGTAGAGCGCGGTGATCCTCCTGATATCGATGTCGACTTTGAGCACGAGCGACGCGAGGAAGTGATTCAGCACATCTACCAACGCTACGGCCGCAACCATGCCGCTATGATCGCTAATGTCATCACCTTTAGGCGCCGCGGTGCCACACGTGCTGTGAGCAAGGCCTTGGGGATATCGACAGAAACTCTCGATCACACCACTCATACTAACGAGCACCTAGGCCGTTTGACGGAACGGCTGCGAGGATTTCCGCGCCACCTTGGAATTCACTCGGGCGGCTTTATGCTCACCGATCGCCACCTCAACTGGCTCGTGCCACAGGAGCCGGCGACCATGCCTGGGCGTACGGTGATTCAGTGGTGCAAGGAGGATATTGAGGCCTTAGGTTTTTTCAAAATAGATATTCTAGCCCTGGGCATACTAACAGCTATACGCAAGACCTTTAGTTTGGTGAAAGAGCACGAGGGACGCGAGCTCTCGCTGGCCTCCATTCCTGCGGACGACCAAGCTACTTACGACATGATTTGCCGTGCGGATACGGTTGGTACCTTTCAGATAGAGAGTCGGGCACAGATGTCGATGTTGCCTAGACTACAGCCACGTAAGTTTTATGACCTAGTCATTGAGGTGGCGATTATCCGACCAGGCCCCATTCAGGGGGGTATGGTGCATCCTTTTCTTCGGCGCCGTCACGGCGAGGAGCCTGTGACCTTTCCCGATCCACGCCTGGTTCCTATTCTCGAGCGGACGTTAGGTGTGCCTATTTTTCAAGAGCAAGTCATGCGTATTGCTATGGCTGTCGGAGGCTTTTCGCCGGGCGAAGCGGATCAGCTACGCAAGAACATGGGCGCATTCGCCATTAAGGGCGATCTTTTGGGCCTCGGCGAAAAACTACGCGAAGGTATGCGGAAAAACGGCATCGCCGAGCCCTTTGTCGAGCAGATTCTGGGACAAATTCGAGGTTTTGCCGAGTATGGATTCCCCGAGTCACATGCAGCTTCGTTTGCACTCCTAGCCTACGCCTCGTCCTACCTCAAATGCCACGTGCCAGCGGCCTACTTTGCCTCGCTTTTAAACTCGCAGCCGATGGGCTTTTACGCGCCCCATGTGTTGATTCATAGCGCCCGCCAGGACGGTGTTCCCATCCTTCCCATCAGTGTTACTAAATCCTCTTGGGACAGCACCCTAGAGCGCACGGAGACGGGCAAGCTGGCTATACGCCTCGGCATGCACCTAGTGAGATCTCTGCGCCAACAGGCGGCTGAACATCTTTGCCGCGAGCGGCAACGCCGGGGTGGCTGGCCCAAT
Organism: Deltaproteobacteria bacterium; assembly: GCA_016874735.1. Taxonomy (NCBI): domain Bacteria; kingdom Pseudomonadati; phylum Myxococcota; class Myxococcia; species Deltaproteobacteria bacterium. The sequence continues at coordinate 29,646 of VGTI01000011.1, read as the reverse complement.
CTCATGACTATGCTGCAATCAAGATCACTGAACCGCCTGGATCTCACAGCCCTAGCCGCAGCTGATGCCTTACGCCCCTTTGGTATCGAGCGACGAGCGGCCTTGTGGCTCGCAGCCGCGGCGCCTTTTTCCGGATTTCTCGAAGATGTCGAAGACACCATACAGTTTGCACCAGAGAGTGCCATGGAGCGTTGTCAGTCTGACTTCTATGCCACAACGACCACGCTCGGCCCTCATCCAGCAGCCATTTTACGTACTTATTGGTGCTACCAGCTCCCCGTAGAGCGATTGCAGCTTGCCAATGCACTGATAAAACTCCGCCCACGTCAGGAAGTAGCCGTATTCGGCATGACCATCGTGCGACAGTCGCCGCCATCAGCTAAAGGCATGGTGTTTATAACTATGGAAGACGACACCGGCATGATCAATATCGCCTTCACCCCACAAGTCTATGAACGCTACCGCCGGCTCGTTGATAACTACGCCTTTCTCTGCATACGCGGGATACTGCAGAGACAGCACGATGCTGTCTCCATCCTCGTAACAGAGGTGCTAAAGCCAGAAATACCGGAGGCTCAAGTGCTCAATCTAGAAGCGATACAAGATGTCGCTACGAACAAACAAAATCTCCTAGCGCTTACAGGTAATCGCTAGTCACTGCGCGGCATGCAGTACATGATCCCAGCCACGCAAGTTTGAGCTGAGTCCCAGCCTCTGCTTCACATCGTCACGGCTATAAACCGTCTGCATATCGTATCTATAGCTATCAAATACGCCTTGATTAGATCCTAAATGTTTCTTGATCCCAATATAAAGCGTGCGACCGCTACCCCATCGGTCACAGCTAGATCCACCGTCAGCTTTGCAGCGGAGATTCCTAAGACCAGTGAGAGCGTTACATTTATAACCGTTAGCAGACTGTTCCGCGGGATTACAATCAAGACCGACTGCCGCGGCGTCCATACGCCGCGACTGCGTCAGTCCACAGGCGGGATCCCAAGAATTACCCCATGCCTCGCAGGATTTATTGACATCCCACGATGACTCCCTCACCGCAGAACCAGCAATAACCAGCACACATTCCTCGTAACTAAGACCAGTCTCTGCAGCACCACGCGGGTCACTACAAGCTTGGGCAATCGCGTCAACTGCAGCCTGCGATAACCGGTCGATACCAAACCAGCCATCCGCTTTAACTGCACTGACGGCATCATGCGGCGCGCCACAACCAACGAGGGCGGCACCAGATACAAACACTAAGGCCAATAGGTTCTTCAATTTCATGGGACTTCCTTTCCTGATGAAATGATTCCTACGTGGTCTATTTGACGCACGAAACAGCAAATCTAAAAAATGAGCTCCCATCTTAGCATCGTGCTACTGACCCGTCAAAACACTTATTTCCATATGTAAACTTATCTAAGTTTATTTACTGGTGATATTGAGGATAATTCCCATATGCCATAGGATCTTCTAAAGTCAACTGACCATCAACGTTCAGAGTCAGTGTCATCACCACATGTTTGCCGCTAAATTGAAAGACAATCGCATTCATCAACACATGTTCAAGCTCACCGTCGTCTTCAAGACGATCATAAATCGCCTTGAGACCAAGCTCGTATTTACCCCTGATCTTGTGCCCATCAAGAAAATCAGTGGCCACAAAACGGCCATCGGCTTTGAGTTTTATACTGCGAAAGCTGAGGGGGCCCTGATCGGATATCTCTTCAGCACGATCTGTCGTCAGAGTTTTCCCAATCACTGGGTTTAAATCTATCGACGGCAGACGTTTTAGGACTTCGCTGCGTCCACTGACTTCGTCTACCAATGTAAAAGTTTGATCATCGGCGGTGCCCCACTGTCCCGCAGTCGCCACAGATGGCACGCCGTCGCGGCTATCGCTAGCCACCTCGGCCTCATAACGACCACCAGGAAGTAGACGAATGAATTCGTAGGATTCCGTGAGCGGAATGTCAGCAACCACATCTGTATCGCTTGATACTAGCGCCGCGCTTAATTCCGGAAAAATAAAGAAGATCCCGCAAAGACCGAGTAAAAAGGAATTACAAATATTCCTGATCATAGATCATCCCCCTAGAAATCACTTCTAGCAAAATAATTTTGGTTTAGTTATTTGACTTGGAACGTGATGGAGTCCGGCTTGGCGACGGCACCCGTGCTGATGCTGACTGCTTGCACGGTCAGAGTGTAGGAGCTGCCACTTTTCAGGTCGGCGAAATCGTACTTGTATCCGTCGGGACAGTTACTAAAGCTCTTTTCGTATTCGCGCTTGCAGAAAAAACGAAATTCATTGATCGTCACCGAAACAGGACCACCCGTGACGGCATAACTGAGCGATAGAGTCTTCTGATCGATGGGCGAGACCACCGCACCTTTGCTGACAATCACGGTAGCCAGAGGAAATTGGCTCGGCGTCGCCTGCGCAGTCACCGGCTGACTGGGGGTCTCAGGTTTGTCGGTATCACTACCCTTGTCGGCATCTGCCGCAGGTGGCGTGGCTTCAGGCGCCGCCTTGGGGCCACCCGCCCATGCGGGTAGCTCGGGTAACTCAGGTAGGTCGGAAATATCGGAGCACCCCCAACTCGCAGCCGCAATGGCCAGAGCCGTAAGCCGCAAACGCGTAGATGAGATCAGTCGGTTTCTCGACGATTTGACCGGCATAGACGATCCTCGGCAAGCTATCGAAAGTTAAAGGGACTCTGGTTTTTAAAATATTCTATAAAATATTTCAATATTTTAATAAAAAAAGCAGTCCACTTAATAACTTAGCTATACCAAGGAATGTCATCTGGGTCATCCGGGTCATCCGGATCAGCTGGGTTAGCCCGCAACCCGAGTAGCAACGTCCCTACTAGCTAGCACGGCCTGTGCGACGTTTGCCGCGCTTCACCTTGCCCGAGGCAGACTTGTCGATGATGCGCTCAACGCGGCCACGCAAGATCCGGGTCTGCTCTTCGATAACAGCAGCCGCAAGGTCACGCACTGGGATCGCGTAGAGCTCGGCGATGACGGGGATCTTGTCGAGAGGCAGCGAAACACGGTTGTTTTCAATACGTGACAAAAAGAAACGGTCGCTGTAGCCGAGAGCTGCTGCAGCCTCTTCCTGACTGAGACCCGCCTCTTTACGTTTGCGGCCTAAAAATGCACCGAAATGCTGACTATTCTTCTGTTTCACCACGATGACAGCCTTATTTCTAGAGTATGAAATAACCCTTAAAATTCCTCGCCACCAAACCCTTGACCAGAGGGTCTCCCGGGCCTTGCAAAAACCATTATGAAAATCTCAGACAAATATTTGGTGACAAACTTTGTCGTACACCTCTCGAGGCAACGAGGCAAGCAAGGAATGATGAGAGGGAGAGTGCAGGGCCAAAATCAGAAACTATCGACAAACACCCGACAAAAACCATCAAGCATGGCAACCGCCACCAAAGCCATGGTGCTTAAGCAACACAAGCATTCTCGCCCAGTTAGACGCACCAAAAAGTGTATAAATATGCTTCTCATTAAAAAATGAAACTGCCATACTCCCCTTACCCCTACCCCCAAACTGTTCGGCGCAAGGCGCAATGAGGATTTTGTGAAAAAGTCTGAGTCCGCTTGTAGCGAAGTTGTGTTATCTAGAGAGGACCCGGTTGCGATTGTTTTAGACGCAGATATTGCGAGTATCAGCGACCTATCACACGCCCTCAGGGCGGAAGACAGGGCCATCTTCCACCGGGAGCCAGGACCTACGCAACTCTGCTGCCTGGTCGAGAGCCACACCCGTGTGGTGCTCGTAGCTGACTTTAGCCACCCGGCGGCACCGGGGTGGCATTTCGACTCTCTTGCCGCACATTTGCCAACGCTATTCCCCATATGTGTCGTGGGCCTCACCGACCACGCACGCGATATCGATCACGTCTTCAACCTGGTCGACACGGTACCGACAAGTGCCACGCCCAGGGAGTTAAACGACAGTCTCAATGGCGCCATGGTGACGGCAAGCGCGCGCCATCGGCAGTGGCGGAGGGCTAGGCAGGCAGTCCGCATAGTCCGTCACACCTACGACCAGAGTCGCCGCGCTCAGGGTAAGGACCCTATTGCAGATCCGGTCTGGGACAGGGCCTGCCTGACCCTATGCCGCGCTTCACTCACCTACGGCGACGACTGGGAGACGGCAGCCCTCGACCTTTTGATCTATATTTTCAAAGATGAAATGTGAGCCAGAGCACAACGGTCAATCGACAGTGGACTGATTGATCAGATGCTGCCTAAGGAGCTCGATCCCCAATTCTGCAGCCGAGCGCTTAGCCTGATCGAGGTTGCTGCGATCGCAGACTAAATCAGCGACATCAACATCCAGGACCGCGGCGATCTTAGCTAGCGATACGATACTGAGATTGCGCGCATTCTGCTCCAGCATCGAAACATAGCGCAGCGATACACCCATGCGCTGCGCCATCGCCTCTTGCGAGTATCCGCGCTCTTGGCGACACCTCTGAATATTGGCTGCAACACGCCGACGTAGTAACAAGGAGTCCACGGGCACCTCCGCTGGTCACTACCAATCCTAAAACTGTGCGCCTAATTTATCCATGAGAATCAAAACTATGAGAGCTGACCACCAACGATTCGCTGCCGCTGACTAGTGGCCAAAAAAGCCACAGGTCTGCCCATTTTGTTAAAGAGAGGTGAAATCACCCCCGGGGCTATATGAAACTGCCTCTGATCAGTACTCATCAGCTCCACGGACTCGTGGTCATCTATAGCCGGACGAAAAGTCTCACGGCGACCATCGAACGCTTTCACAAAGGCCTCACTTCGAATCTGTCCGGAAAACACCTCATCGCGTCCGTAAAGCTTATACCAAGGGTAAAGCGTGATCTCGGCAATACTGTAGGAGATCAGTTTATAGAACTCGAGATTACGAAAAATTTGAATGCCGTCCGTATTATAAATCTCGACAAAATCCGAACCTTTGATTTGATCGAAGCCATCGGCGCACGGCACCATACCGAGACGCGCTATCGCAAACCACGTAAGACGCTTATCACTCGTCAGTTTGACGCCTGAGTTTACGGCATCTTGGAGCAGGGTATTTAACTGGTGGATCTTATTGATCACGTATCTTTGGCAGCGGGGATTCATACCCGCAAAATGGTCTAAGGTAGCTGCAAACACATGGTTGGGCACGAGATTGCTATGTCGCATCAATAACGCTGCATGCGACTCGACGACACTCTGCAGCGATAAAGCCAGTCCGTTCTGGTGATAAGCCAGTGCCACTTTAATCCACCCTCTCATCGATTGTGAGCACAGTCAGCTGAGTGCTTGCACCATGCCGCTTCATACAGCGTCCACTTATATGTATCTGCCTGCCGTCCTTGAGCATAACTTTGACGCGGTCGAGAGTACCTTTACTGATGAGGTCAATCTTCACGAAGCGGCGGATATCTTCTGAGTCTAAAATTCCGTCGGCAATGGCAAAAATATTTTGCTCCGGCAGAATTTTGTCTGTCATTTGTAAGATACGTTGAAAATATGTATTACAATTTTGTAGTCGATAATTGTCATCCAGCAGAACTATCCCAATCGGCAACATATCAGTTACCGCCGCACTAAAGCCTTCGACATCCTGAAGCGAATTGATCAGGCGCTTTTGGACATCGATGTTGTCGAAAACTAAAACAGCACCGGTGACCTGTTTACTGGCTGTCACATAAGGATTGACCCTAAGCTCATACCAAGTCCCTTGTCCATCTTGCAGATCGAGTTCTCTGGGCCTTAGCGTCGAAATAACCTCGCGTACCAAATATTCCACGTCGAAGGGTTGGAATTTGCCGAGCACCTCCGCCAACGTATACTTATGATGACGCGCATGCACTCCTAAGAGTCGTTCGGCGGCGGCAGTGATCATCCTACAAGTTAGATGATCATCGACAACGATGAGTGCGACTTGTCCACTCGCCAAAGTGTTTGCCAGGTCATCGCATACTTGGCTTAGCTCACTATGGCGATTACGGAGTTCTTCGTTCACAGTCTGGAGTTCTAAATTGGCAGCTTGCGCTTCGTCTTTTGCGGTCTGGAGTTCCTGATTGGTGCTCTGCAATTCTTCGTTACTAGACAGTAGCTCCTCACTCGCGGATTTGAGCTGCTCGTTGGCCGCAAGTTCCTTATCGAGGAGATTGTTGAGGTAGGCCTTGGTCTCTGCCAGTTCGTTGACTATAGCTGCAACACGGACATCAGACTGTTCCTCATCCGTTCCTTCAAGCTCCTTAACAACTTCTTTCGCGATGGGGCGAAAGATCACAATAAAACACCTCTGCCGTAGCGCGGTACTATCGAATGGCACCACCTCAACCGTGATGTTTTGCAACTCACCTGAGTCAATACGCATACTAAAATTATCACGACGCACCATCAAATTCGTGGCATCCGCCTCATGAATGAGTAAGCGCAGATCCACCAGCCACTCCCGTGGTGCCATCTTGAACAGATTGCAGGACGCAATTTCGCCTGGTTTATGCGTGAGATAATCCGCAGTTTGGCCCAAAAACTGTAAAATCTCCATATCGTTGTTAATAACGACGCCGCGTAATCCAATCTTGTCGACGAGAGCGGCCCCGACCTCGCTATTAATACCGTCATCGCCCGCTGTGGTTGTCGCGGGAGTGACCGTTGCCCGTGGGCTACGCCGCTCGGTCACGTATTCGCCTGCAAAATCGGGGGCCACACTGCGCGTGAGGCGTCGCGCAAAAATCTTGCCGGTTTTGCCGTAGGGCTCGAAAAGATCGGACGAGATCCCTACAGTTTCTGCCGCTCCCATGAGCAGGAGACCAGTGGGATTTAGTGCAAAATGAAATGTCGCTAATACACGGCGTTGTGTCTCTCTCGTAAAATACATCACTAAATTGCGACAGCTAATCAAATCAAGGCGCGAGAAAGGTGGATCTTTGGTTACATCATGATAGGCAAAGACGCACATATCGCGGATGATCTTGCGCACCTGATATTGGCCCTCAGGTAGACAAGTGAAATAATCCGCGAGGATCTGCGGACTGAGTTGCTCTGCAACATTTGCCGCATAGATGCCACTGCGCGCCTTGGTGATGACATTAGCACTCAAATCCGTGGCGAATATCCGCACCTGAGCCGTCAGGTTTCGGCTACGCAGGGCTTCTGCAAATATAATCGCAAGGGAGTAAACCTCCTCCCCCGTCGCACAACCCGCAACCCAGACGCGGACGGGATCGTCGGCGCGCTTATGCTCGAGAATGAAGGGAACAACTTCGGCACGCAGAGCGGCAAAGGCATCGGTGTCGCGGAAAAACGACGTCACCTTGATCAGGATATCCTCAAAAAGGCTGTCGACCTCCTCAGGATGTGCCGTTAAGTGAAAAATATACTCTTCAGGTCGGACAATTTTTAGAAACCCCATGCGACGCCTAATACGGCGCTCCACCGTCGGACGCTTGTAGCGAGAAAAATCGGTACCTCGCGTCTTATGCAGCCAACTCACGACAGGATCGACGGAGTTTTCGCCTGCAAGTAGGCCACCGCCACCAGAACCAAGTAGTCCCCAGTCGTCTGGCTGACGTACCAAGCGAGCGATCTCGGGCCCAATCTGCTCAGGAGCTAAAATATAATCCACGCCGAGTTCAATGGCAGCGTTAGGCATCTCGGGGAACGCTGCCGTCTCCGGCTTCTGTACAAGCGTGATACCACCAGCTGTTTTGATCGCCGCAAGACCAAGGCGCCCGTCCTGTCCCGCACCGGAGAGGACGACACCTATGGCCTCGTCCTGCAACTCGTTAGCCAATGACACCATAAGGGTATCGATTGGTGAAAAGGCAGACGGATGCCGATCGGCCAGGGGCAAGAGCCGGAGTTGGCCGAAAATCACCTCAACCAGTGTTCTAGGCGGATTCAGGTACACATGATTGGGCTCAAGTTTTAAACCATCGGTCGCGTGCACCAGGGGCATCGACGTCAATTTTGTGAGAAGCTCAGCCAAATAATGCGGCTGGTTCGGGTCTAGGTGCTGGACGATGATGAAGCTGAGCCCAGTATCGGTAGGCAAAAAGCGCAGCATTTTGCTGATGGCATCGAGTCCACCGGATGACGCACCAATAGCTACGACCCGCTGCCTCTTGGTGTACTTTTCTGACGTAGCCCCTTCCATCGGCACTGACTCCTGCTTCTTGAGCATCGCTATTATTCACATAAGTTACAGATTTAACGTTTTTTGAAAACAATAATTTGACGATTCTTCGCTTGCAGCAATGACACCTATTCCAACTTTGAAATTTTCTCCCATGTCTCTGAGTCGCTAGCATCAAAAGAACATCGGAGGATCAAATCATGAAAAACGCACTTGTTAAGCTAGCTCTCGTCTCCTCAGTCCTTATGACATCTGGCCACGTGGTCGCCGCCCCAGCCTATGACCGCGGCACATGGACCAACTGGCGCAGCAAATGGACGGGTGACTTCTGGACACCTGGTAACTTTGGTGATTCCCAGTACATGACCTGTGTCGCCAACGACGGATCGGACGGTGCCCCTGAATTCTGGGCCGCCGGCAACGGTGAACATGCCGCCCGTCAAGCCTACCAACAGTGTCTGGATTACGTGAATGTCGCCGATCGCAATCCTGCGTATATCGAGGTGGAATGCGGGTACTGAGACCACAGCCTCAGACTCAGAGGCCTCAGACCTCCAGTTGCTGCGCTTGGACTTCAGCACGCATCTTAGCCTTGTAGGCGTCTAGTCTGACCGCCAAACTCTTGGCGTACTGACTGTCGCCGCTAGCTAAGATTTGCGCTGCCAGTATCCCTGCATTGTGCGCCCCGCCGATGGCAACCGTAGCGACTGGAACCCCCTTGGGCATCTGCACTATAGAATACAAGGCGTCCATGCCACTGAGCTGCGTAATGGGAACCGGTACACCAATCACGGGAAGCGACGTGTGGGCCGCCACCATACCGGGCAGATGCGCAGCACCGCCGGCACCCGCTATAATCACGCGGTAGCCCTTGGCGCGTGCACTCGCCGCGAATTCGCCCATCTCGACAGGCGTCCTGTGCGCTGACACCACTTTGGCATCAAACGCCACACCGAGTTCACGAAGCATGGCGATCGCCCCTTCCATCACCGGTAGGTCCGACTTGCTCCCCATGATTACTGCAACTCTGGGGTCCTGCGATGGTTCCGTCATGCCTGCTCCCTCGTTAGTCTAGATTGCCACGCGCCAATCTCGACCTTAACAAGTTCGATGCGACGGCGCAGCTCCGAAGCTGAATCAGCCACCAGATTCACATGCCCCACCTTACGCCCAGGGCGCACCTCAGCTTTGCCGTACCAGTAGCTGCTCACTTTTGGCTCCTGCGGGCTAAAACCCTCCGGGACCTGGCCGACAAAACCAGGCCATCCGATAAGATTGATCATCCCAAAGTAGGGGTGTGTTTCTGTGCTACCAAGGGGCAGCCCAAGGACACCGCGCCAATGATTTTCAAACTGGGACGTAACAGCGCCATTGAGCGTGAAATGACCTGAATTATGGACGCGCGGCGCAATTTCATTTACGACTACGGAACCGTCAGCTTGGACAAAAAATTCGACCGCGAACGTACCTGCAATCTTTAGACTCTCACCGATCCGGCGCGCAAATGTCAGAGCGTCTGCGATAGCTCCAGGGGAAAGTCCCAACGCTGCAGCAGGCCCGACGACCTCGGTACAGATGCCGTTAGTCTGGGTTGTGAGTACCGGCGGGTACTGCACTAACTCACCCGTCGTAGAGCGGCTTGTCACGACAGCGAGCTCCGCCGTAAACGGCACAAAACTCTCTGCGTACACCGACGATCCGCGGGCTGTTGCCTGCAGGACAAACTCCAGAGCCGCGGCTAGTTCTTCAGGGCTGCCACGGTAAACCAAAGTACCGCGCCCATCGTAGCCACCACGAGCCCATTTGAGCACAGAGCCCCCAGCAAAGCGCTGCGTTAGCCCTTCCAACCAGGTAATCACGTAATGGTCACTCGATTGGTCACGCGGCAAGGCCTCAAACCTAGCCGTGGGTACGGCAAGCCTAGTCAGAAGCTCCTTCTGCCTCAGCTTGTCACCACAGACCGCCATCACGTCGGGACTCGGTTCGATTGCTACTGAAGTCCCGTCGACGCGCCGGTAGGCTGCTGCCGCTGCTATCACTGGAGGCGGCGTCAGCTCGCTCTCAAACGTCACCAAGGCACACGGTGCCAGAAGCTCGGCTAAGGCATGCTGGTCACCGATATCGCCGCGGATCACCCGCGCACCTCGCACTTGAGCGGCCGGCTCACCCGGATCCTTGGCCAGCACATGGGGCATGTATCCTAGATGGACTGCCGCCTCAGCCAGCATCCGGCCGAGTTGTCCGGCGCCAATGATGGCTACGGCGCCTTGAGCTGTGGTTGCATTTGCAGGGTGTGATTTCATAGCGTCTCGAATCTGAGTGACGCCACTTATAAGTCCGAAAGGATCTGACATCAAGTCCAAAACCGGGACCTAAAGGGCCGATCCTTTTCTGTATTTCGCGGTTTGTACCCTACGCAACGACCTTACTTTAGTAGCGATTGTTACAGCCACTGTCTGAGTAATAATTGGAGGCGTTGGGGCTCCAAGCACCCCAGGTGCCGGCCACCGTGTTGCTACTTACTGAGCAACTCCTTGAGGCCGTGCCGTTTGAAGAACAAATGATAAGAATTCTTTGGTAGATATTCATGGTCTGACTAGTCGCATTTTGAGTGCAGGAAGCGGCAGCGTAAGTCCCACTCCACGCACCCCAGGTGCCGGCGGTGGTGTTACTACTGACGGTGCAGCTGCGCGATTGTGATTGTGCGGCACATGCGGTCGGGCAGGTGGTGCTCGCTGCCGCATACATCGTCCGCGATTGACTGGTCGTATTCTGCGTGCACGAAGTTACCGTATAAGTTCCACTCCATGCGGCGCAGGTGCCTGCCGTGCAGCTTCTCGATTGGTTTTCCGATGTGCAGGCCGTGGGACAGGTGGTCGAACTGCTAGCGAATCTGACTCGTGTATTCATGCAGGTCGAGACTGTGTAGGACCCAGTAAAGGCACCGCAACTACCAGCCGTACAGGTCGATGTTTGGGCCTCAGAGACGCAGTTGGTGGGATCGGCAGCGGTGCTGGCCTGGTAGCGCACCCGACTCACCTGACAACTGCTGTTAGTGTATGTGCCTGACCAGGTCGAAAAAGTGCCGGCCGTGCAGGTGCGCTGCTGCACTTCAGAGGTGCAACTACCCGGGTCGTTTACTGTGGCGCTTTGATAGTAAACGCGTGATTGCACGTCACCGTTGGCAAATTCAGTGCCTGTGGTCTCATCGGTGCATTTAACTTGGTGTCCCATGATTACTGGCGTGAAGCCCACGTGGCCAGCTCGGGCCTGAGTGGTACTCATAGCGATCAGGGTGACCAAGCTTAGGCATAGTCTAGTCACGACAGCTGGTCTCCTGTGAGCGCGTTACCGAGTAGACTTTGGGGTAGCAGGGAAAACACATGGCGGTTTAGATGATCGTACCATGCACGCAAAGGCCTCACAATTCTCCGTAAGAGGTCTCGGGCCGCACTAATCCCAGTTGCTGGCGGCTTCGGCCCGAAGTTGGGTCGACCGGAGGCTCCGCTAACGGGTTTGCTGGATAACATCAATTGAGTAAGCTACCGATTCTTTTGTCATTTTGAGCGGTTTGTATGTATGCACCGCGGCGCTACCGTGGCGCTTCGGTGCGATCTTTTTTTTACAATATCTTTGGGCAGTTAGGACTCAATTCAAGTCCGGTACAGGACATGCCGAAGAGTAGCTAGGCTAATGCGTACACGCCCTCCCCCCGCTTTAGAGCAGATAGGACCTTAGCCCGAGGGTTCTGTATGTCACCAAATTCACATTTAAGTAGGTTGCAGCGCGCCACGATGGAGCATGGGCGTCGTGCTACGTTGGTTTGTTGTCTGTCGATCGGGCTGGTGTCTGCAGGTACCGCCGCTGCGAGTGGCTATCGGTTGCAGTATTCCGGTCGGCTGACGAGTGCTCAAGGAGCACCTCTTGGCGATAGCGCTCAGGTGGCTTTGAAATTCTGGGATTCTCTTTCAGGAGGTACGCAGCGCTATACGGACATCGATTTGGGTACGCTGCCCCTGAATCAGGGAATCTTTACGGCCCCGTTCGAACTGAGCGGTGAGGCGGTTCAAGCTGTGTTCGGAGACGGTAGCGCGGCTGTTTACGCGGAAATCTCTGCTAATGGTGCAACTTACCCAAGGCAGATTTTTTCTTTCGTACCTTATGCTCTGCGCACCCCCGTTGACGAAAGGGTCTTACAATACGGTAGCGATGGCAAACTTGGACTAGCTCCGGCTGGCACTTCGGGACCGAACAAATTTCTAACGCTAGACGGTACAGGTAAACTGAAACTTGATAGCCCCGTGTTTCCTGAAACCGCTACGAGTCTTCAGGGACGCCAGTTGTCCACGACCGCTCCATCAGCGGGTCAGGTATTAACGTATGCGGGTGGAGTCTGGACCCCGACAACGTTACCAACAGCAGCAACCGCTCTTGATTCTTTAACGGTCACGACGCCCTTAGCGAAAACCACTTCAGGAGGCGTCACCACCCTGTCGTTGCCACAGGCCTCCAGTGTGTCGACAGGATACCTGGGGCAGTCGGACTGGCTAGAGTTCAAAAATAAACTCGGCCTGGCCGGAGGAACTCTATCGGGCCCTCTCGCGCTTGCCGGTAATAACCTAGATGGTGTCGGCAATATCAGCATGGTGTCCGACGCCACGCTAATGCTAGGGACGCGTAGCCAGGACCCAACTGGGCTCTCGACCGTCGATCGCGGCAAAGTTTGGTTTGACAGCGCGACAAACAGTATTCGGTTTTTCAATGGTGCGGAGACAAAGACGCTAGGAACCGCAGGGGCAGTTTACAGCTTGAACGGAGTAAGTGGCGAGTCGCAAACATTTTCAACGGGCTCTGCGGGCACAAGTCCTACCATCGTTTCTGCGAACGGCGCGCATACTTTCAACATCCCGCTAGCCGCCTCAACCGGAGTCATAGCTGGACTCTTGTCAAACACCGACTTTCAGACATTTAACACAAAAGTCGGCCAGGTTGATGCGGGAGCCGGTATTGCTGTCGCCACGTCAGGTACAACTAAAACGGTAAGTTTAGCTAGCGTATCGGCTGGCGGAACTTACAGCAGAGTTGCAACTGATCAATACGGCCGTGTCACAAGTGGCTCGACGCTAACGGTAGCTGACATTCCAGAACTACCCGCTACGATCATTACGAGCGGAACCTTATCTGTAGCTCGCGGCGGTACGGGTATCGGCAGCGTTCCAACCGATGGTCAGATGTTAATCGGAGGTAGCGGAGGATACCGGCTTGGTACGCTGAATCCGGGAAACTCTGCGAGTATTGTCATAACGAACGGCAGTGGCTCGATTAGTTTAGACACCGCTCAAGACATCCGCCTGACAGCGTCGCCGCAATTTGCTGGGCTTACTCTGTCGTCAACACCTGGTTCGGTACTAAAGACAAGTGCTAACGGAACGATTCAGAGCGCATCGGCCACCGATGTCATTGCTGTTCTCGGTTATACCCCAATGAATAGGGCGGGGGACACAGTTGCGGGCACGGTTAGTTTTACCGGTAACGATTTACTGAATACCGGCAACATCCTGATGGCCGCATCCAAAACACTGGCGCTGAGCGCGCATACGAGCGATCCCGCTGGCCTCACCGCGGGTGATAAAGGTAAAACTTGGTTTAATACCACCACCAATCAAATCAAATACTGGGACGGCTCCACGGCCATCGCCCTCGGAGCCGCAGGATCGGGTCTCAGCAGCCTCAACGGACAGGTGGGTAATACCCAAACCTTCGGCACTCCCGGCACCACTGGCACAGCACCAGCTTGGGCGTCAGCCAGCAACGTACACACACTCAGTATCCCACTAGCAGCGACTGCGGGCGTCACCGCAGGTCTTCTATCTAATGCCGATTACACAGCGTTTAACGGCAAACTAGGGGCTGTCGCCGCAGGCACTGGCATCGGCGTCGCCACGGCTAGCGGTACGGCGACCGTTACCCTCGCTACTACGGGCACTGCCGGGACTTACACTAAGGTGACGACTGATGCGTATGGGCGCGTCACAGCCGCCACTAGCTTGAGCGCGGGAGATCTGCCGCCCCACAGTGCAGCGCTAATCACTTCAGGAACTCTAGCTGTAGCTAACGGTGGCACCGGTGCAACTTCCCTAGCAGCAAACAACGTCATTTTAGGCAACGGAACCAGTCCAGTCCAAGTGGTAGCACCTGGTGCCAGTGGTAACGTCCTCACATCGAACGGTACGACTTGGCAAAGTACGGCAATGCCCGCTAGTGTCACCAGCGTCACTGGAACGGCACCAATTTCCGTGGCCTCAGGCACGTCTACTCCGGTGATCTCCATTGCCCAAGCCAGCGGGACTACCAGTGGTTTCCTCTCGGCGGCCGACTGGGTGAGCTTCAACACTAAACAAGCGGCCGGTAATTACATCACCGCTCTGACAGGTGACGTGACCGCCACCGGAGCAGGATCAGCGGCAGCATCCCTGGCCAACGTCGCCTTGCCTGGTACATCGACCAAAGTCACTTATGATGCCAAAGGTCGAGTGACGACTGGAACCACCTTAAGCACCGCCGATCTGCCGCCACTCAGTGCAGCGCTCATCACCGCGGGTACGCTTACTGTAGCTAACGGTGGTACCGGCGCTAATCTCACGAGCACAGGTGGTACCGGACAGTACCTAAAACAAGTCACCGCTGGTGGAGCCGTCACCGTAGGCACGATGGCATCGAGTGATATCACCACGGCTCTTGGTTATACGCCTCTACGTAAGACCGGCGACACGATGTCCGGTGCTTTAAACATGGGGAGCTTCGATCTCACAAGCGCCGGCAACATCCTGATGGCCGCATCCAAAACACTGGCGCTGAGCGCGCATACGAGCGATCCCGCTGGCCTCACCGCGGGTGATAAAGGTAAAACTTGGTTTAATACCACCACCAATCAAATCAAATACTGGGACGGCTCCACGGCCATCGCCCTCGGAGCCGCAGGATCGGGTCTCAGCAGCCTCAACGGACAGGTGGGTAATACCCAAACCTTCGGCACTCCCGGCACCACTGGCACAGCACCAGCTTGGGCGTCAGCCAGCAACGTACACACACTCAGTATCCCACTAGCAGCGACTGCGGGCGTCACCGCAGGTCTTCTATCTAATGCCGATTACACAGCGTTTAACGGCAAACTAGGGGCTGTCGCCGCAGGCACTGGCATCGGCGTCGCCACGGCTAGCGGTACGGCGACCGTTACCCTCGCTACTACGGGCACTGCCGGGACTTACACTAAGGTGACGACTGATGCGTATGGGCGCGTCACAGCCGCCACTAGCTTGAGCGCGGGAGATCTGCCGCCCCACAGTGCAGCGCTAATCACTTCAGGAACTCTAGCTGTAGCTAACGGTGGCACCGGTGCAACTTCCCTAGCAGCAAACAACGTCATTTTAGGCAACGGAACCAGTCCAGTCCAAGTAGTAGCACCTGGTGCCAGTGGTAATGTCCTCACATCAAACGGCACAACCTGGAGCAGCTCTCCGGCACCTAGCGTTAGCTGGGCAGCACCTGGTGCGATCGGTGCGACGACGCCAAACACAGGTGCGTTTACCAGTTTAACGAGTAACTCCCAGTCTGGCTTTGAGGCCAAACCGTTCGGCACTACAACAGGTAACACAGGCGAAATACGCTTTACCGAGTTAGCTGCTAACGGTGCGAATCACGTGGGTTTCAAGGCTCCCGACGCCATTGCCGCGAACAAGATTTGGGTGCTACCAACCGCTGACGGTAGCTCCGGTCAAGTGCTGAAGACGGACGGCTCTGGTAACCTCGGTTGGGTATCAGCAGCTACTGGAAGTGTAACTAGCGTGGGCATCACAGCCCCTGCCTCTGGCATCAGCGTCGCTGGTGGCCCCATAACCGCATCTGGGAACTTGACGCTTGCGTTAAATAACGACTTGGCTGCCGTCGAAGGCCTCTCAACTACTGGTGGCGTTGAGCGTACGGGCGCAGATACCTGGGCTACCTACACACTGACGGCCGCCGGTAAGGCTTTGCTCGATGACGCCGATGCTACCGCACAGCGAGCTACTCTTGGTCTGACCGCTTTGGCCACAGCATCTGCTGTGTCAGGGGGTGTGGGTGGAACGATCACAGACAGTAGTATAGTCAACGCTGATATTGCCGCCGATGCGGCAGTTGCAACGTCAAAGTTATCTGGCGCTGTGACTTCAATCAGCGGCCACGGTTTGGGCTCACTTGCTACGGCTTCGGCAGTGTCTGGGGGAACCGGTGGCACAATTACCGACGGTTCGATCACCAATGCCGATATCTCTGCCACGGCCGGAATCGTCGACTCTAAACTGGCTACCATCTCTACGGCTGGCAAAGTTTCTGGTGCCGCCATCAACTCGGGTACTATCGGTGGCTCGACTGCGATCAGTACGTCCGGTCTGATCACAACGACCGGCAACATAGGTATCGGCACCACAGCGCCGACGACCAAATTGCAAATCGTGGGTGGCCAAGCCGCTAGCGGGTTTGCCACCAATACCACGAGAACGATCAATTGGAATAGCGGTAACATCCAGACTACTAGTGTGGCCGCAGGTACCTTAACTATGTCCAACATGGTCGATGGCGCTGGCTACACCTTGGTGATAAACAATGCGACGGGCGGTAACTACACGTTGGCCGGTACCGGACTTACCTTTAAGTGCAACCCTAGTTGCCCCATCGTGGTCACAGCAGGCGCTGACACCGTCATCGGTATGGTGAAGGGCGGAAGCACCGTGTGGGTAGCTTGGAATAAGGGTTTCCAGTGAGGCTTTGGGCGTGAGCGAGGCACCTCCTAGCAACATCAAGACTGTTTGCTACGCCTAGCTTGGAGCGGTACGCCAAAAACCAAAATCTAAGGATTCCACAAGTATCTGTTTTTTGTAGTTTGTGCTACACCTTGGTAGACACCACCCGCTTGATCCCTCGATGTTGGAGGTCTGCCTATGAGCGTGCCATCCTCCCCCAAAGTTCTGACGACTGGGCTCAGTCTACTATGCTGTGTGACCGTCGTCACTGCCTGCACGGCCGAGAGCGGAGGTCGCGGCGGTCGACCAAGCACCGACGCAACTAAGGGTCCAGTTAGCGTCCGCGTCGTCGAAGCTGCCCTGCAAACAGCACCCAAGCAAGTGACGGTCGATGCGCCGCTATTTGGCATCCATCAGGCCGAGGTTTACTCCAAGGTGACAGGACGCGTCGCCTCCATCGGCCCCCAAGAGGGAGCTGCCGTTAAGGCTGGCGATCTGCTGTTTCGTATCGATCGCAACGATGCGGGGGAGTCTTTTCTGAATATGCCGACAAATAGCCCCATTACCGGTTGGGTCGGTCGCTGGCATGTGACCACTGTCGGCGAACAAGTGACCCCAAGCGACGCTGTGGTGACGATTGTCGACGACCGCACCCTGCGCGTCATAGCGCACATGCCGGCTGACGACTGGACCCAAGTGACGCCCAGCACCAAAGTTACCGCCACCCTACTCGGCCAGAGTCGGAGTGCTAAGGTCGTTTCCATCGCCAGGTCGGCTGATCCAGGATCCGGTCGTGGGCGCGTCACTGTCGAGATCGCTAACCCTGAGAGAGATTGGCGCGCTGGTATGTATGCCCGCCTCACCTTTGAACTTGCCCCCCGACCGAGGATGCTCCTTAGCGCCGGAGCGCTCATCATCACGGATCAAGGCGCCTACGTTTACGAGGCCGATGGCAGTGAGGCCAAGAGAACTGCCGTCCAGTTTCGTATTGTCAATCCAGACACTGTCGAAATTACCGAAGGCGTTACACCCAACGCCAAGATCGTCATCGCCGGCGCCAACCTGCTTAGTGATAAAAGCCGCGTTCAAATTGTCGACTAATCTTACTGCTTAGTTTACGAGTACCAACTATGAATCTGATCCAGACTGCCATCGCGCGTCCCAAATTTATCAGTATGGTGACGCTGTTCCTGCTCGTGATCGGACTCCTGGCGCTCCGCAAGCTGTCAGTTGACCTGTATCCAAATGTCTCCTACCCCGTCCTTGTCGTGGTCTCCAGTCTTGATGGCGCTGCACCGGAAGAGATTGAGCAGTTGATCACCAAAAAAGTCGAAGACACCCTGAGCACCGTCGCCGGTATCAACCTTATGCGCAGTGTCAGTCGCGAGGGACGCTCCATCGTTGTTATGGAGTTTGATGCGGCGATCGACATTCGCTTTCAAGAAATTCAGGTGCGGGGCAAAATTGCAAATCTGCGCGAAAGTCTGCCCGAGGCCATGCGCGAGCCCGAGATATTCCGCCAAGATCCCGACGATACGCCCATTATTGAAGTGGCTGTAACTGGCGAGAGATCCGCCGCCGAGCTGACCAAACTTGCTAATGATGTTTTGTTGCCTCGTTTGCGCCAAATCACGGGTGTGGGATCTGTGGATCTAAGCGGCGAGCGTCAGCCCGAGATCCAAGTAGCACTGCAGCCCACGGCCCTCGACCAGTGGCGCCTCAATCCTAGCGACATCGTCAGCGCCATCAGGGCCAGTAACCGCAATGACCCAGTAGGTCAGATCCGCGGTCAAGAGCGCACGTGGCTCGTGCGCTCGGTGGCCAGGGGTCAGTCCGTCTCGGATATCAGTTCGATTCCCATCGGCCGTACACCTACCGGTAGTCCACTTTATCTTAGGGACGTTGCTACGGTGACTGCGGGCTTTCAAGACATCACTAGAGTCACAAGATTTGGCGATCGCCAGGGGTTTAGGCCAGCGGTTGTCCTAAACATCCTTAAGCAGTCGGGTGAGAATACTGTCGCCGTCTCTGACCGTGTAAAGGCGTCACTCGGGGATCTCTCGCGTCTACTTCCTCCCGACGTCAAGCTTACTGTGACCCGAGATAACGCTGATCTAGTGCGGACCAATGTAGCTGATGTTTACGAGAGCTTGATCATCGGTGCCATCCTTACTATTGCCGTGGTGCTCCTATTTCTCCGCAGTCTACGCTCCACCGTCACGACCGGGCTGTCGCTCCCCAGCAGTGTCGTCACGACCTTCGCCGTGATGTACGCCGCCGGGTTCACCATCAACGTCATGAGCTTACTAGCCCTGTCGTTGGCCGTGGGTTTGCTCGTCGATGATGCTATCGTAGTTCGCGAGAATATATTCAGACACCTTGGTAGTGGAAATCCCAAAGATGCCGCCGCCCGCGGCGCCAAAGAAGTGCAACTCGCCGTCGTCGCCACGACGCTGACCATCGTTGCCGTATTCTTGCCGGTAGGTTTTATGGGCGGGGTCTCGGGTCAGTTCTTCAAGCAATTCGCCCTGACTGTGGTGTTCGCTGTCCTCGTGTCACTTTACGATGCGATGACGATGGCACCCATGCTTTCTGCCTATTTTGCCCATATCGCCAATCCCACGGATGAGTGGCGCCCGCTCGGCCGCCTCGGCCTGTGGATCGACGCCCGCCTCCTTGCGTTTGAGCATAGTTTTGAGCGCCTGAGCCGGCGTTATGCCGGGCTGCTCGATCGGCTGCTTGCCAAACCGGTCCTACCCATGGCAATCGGCCTGACTGCCATTGCCGCCGCTATCTGGGGATTCGTAATTGTTAAAAAGAGTTTTATTCCCACCCAGTTTGGCTACGTATTCGCCGCTAGTTTACAAGGTCCGCTCGCGACGCCAGTGGACCAAGTCAAGAAAGTCGCCGATCTCGCCGAATCAAAGATTCGTGACATGCCTCAGTTGCTAAACTGGACGGTCAGCGCCGGCAATAACTACGCAGGCTACGCTAATGTCGACATGACGGTGCAGGTTGACCCCAAGGCGGCCGGCACACAGACAGAGCTCGGCGCCATCAGGACCGAGATACGCAAACTACTCGCCGGCGTACCAGGATATAGTGTCCGCATCTCGGAACCCGCCGACCCCCTGGCGGGAAGCTCGGGACGCTTTCAACCATTAGCGGTCATCATCAGCGGCGACAATATAGGGAAGCTCACCGTGGTCGGTCGCGAAATTCGCGCGATTATGGGCAAAATTCCGGGGATTGCCGATGTCGCGCAGGTGCAGGCGGAAGGGCTCCCCGAAATTCAGATCAAAACTGACCCTACCAGAGCCGGCCTCTTTGGCGTCAGCGCCGCCCAAGTTAGCAGTGCTCTTGCCACGGCGATTCAAGGCGATGCGACTAATAGCATCGTCATCGCTGATCAAGAAGTTCCAATCCGCGTTCGTTTGAACACTGGCCGCTTTAGCTCGCCATCGGATCTCCTGTCCCGCAGCATCTACGTCAAGTCGAGTAACGGCAAGTCGCAGCCGGGTGTCCCCGTCGGGGCTGTTACCGAAATGAAAACCGATTCTGGCGCAGCCATCATCACCCGGGAAAATCGTCAGCGCACCCTGCGCATCGGCGCCAATATTGCTCCAGGGGCTGCACTTGGCGACACCGTAGCGATGCTACAGGCTAAACTGGACGCGCTACCATTGCCACAAAACTACGCCGCCAGAATCACTGGGCAGAACCAGCAGATGGACGAGCTCTATCAAAACGTCATCGCAGCCATCAGCATCGGCATGCTCTTTGTCTACATGATCTTGGTCAGCCTCTTTGAGTCATTTGTGATACCCATCAGCGTGCTCGCTGCCATTCCACTCGCTGCGACGGGTGCCGTCTGGGCTCTCATCGCCTGGCAAATCCCCCTTGACCTCTATGGCGGGGTGGCGATGATCCTTCTGGCTGGTATTGTCGCTAAAAACAGTATCCTCCTGGTCGATTTCGCCGCCGCCAGAGTCCGCGAGGGCTCACACTCCCCTCGCGATGCCATGCTATTGGCTGCATCCTTGCGTCTACGGCCGATTATTATGACATCCGTTGCCATGATTGCCGGCATGATTCCCGTGGCAGCTGCCTTGGGCGCTGGCGGTGAAGCACGGCGTAGTCTAGGTATCGCAACCATTGGCGGCGTCATCAGCTCGACGCTACTGACGCTCCTCATCGTGCCTAGCATCTACGTCGCTACCGAAGCAGTGATGGCATGGCTCAAGCGGAAACGTGCCACCGTGAAGCACGAGGCCTCAATGGTAAACTATTAGTGAGCGATATCGGCGGGGACTACAGAAAGGCGCACCAAGTCGTTGGCGACGTGGCCGCTAAAGTCGACCAATGCCTGACGCATTTCCCCAAGTACGTCTTCAGATGGCCAAACAAACTTCTGTACCACGCGCATCCCAAAGTTGACGAAGAAGTTATCCACCAACATCGTACCCATATCGACTGTCACTTTGGTGGCTTTGGGATCACGCGTATCGACCGTTTGGCGCAAGTAGGTACCCTTGCCGTTAGCACCTTTTAAGATACCCTGCGTGATCATCGTCGCATATTCGTCAATCGACCCGGGAATACTCAGGTCAATCGCCCAGGTCGGAAAGATTCCTAGTGCGCGTCCAGTCACCTTAGGTGGCGGCAGACTTACAATTCGGCCCCCAGAGTGCATGACTGGGCCCTCTTTAAAGTCAAAACTTGAATGGAGGTCGTGCAGATCAAATTCCAGCCCCAAAGCACCACCGCGCGCGTTGATGACCATCAAGCCAGAATGACTTTGGAGTTCTGCCAAATGCAAGGCGGCCTCAGCGTGGGGCTGTCCTTTGTCGTCGACGGGGATCACAGCCCCATCGGCGGTAACTAATTCTAGGTTTATTTCGCTGGTTTCAGAGTTGAAAGTGAAGTTGAATAAACTGAGGCCATTTGGCAACTGGTAACGACCACCGATGTTGAGGTCAAAACTTGTGATGAGCCTATCGAGATAATGCGCTAAGTCCGGGTAGTCGCGTTCGACCGCCGGGATATCGATAGCCATACTCAGATGAACGCGGGTGAACTCCTTACCGGTTGCCTTATGCTGCTCGATTTTTGGCTCAAAATTTATCTTCTGATAACGCTCCAAATATTTGATCGTATCGGGCAGCGTCTGGAGCACCTCGCCCCGTGCCTTGCGAGCCAATAACGTGAGGTTCTGACCGCCGGCTTCGACAGGGAGTCGCGCGACATTTTGTGGCTCAAGCACCTGCATGATGCCATCTAGACTGCGCAGCATCGTCCGGTGGCTCAGCTCACCAGCGTTAGCTGCAACCTGTGCGCCGATGACAAAGCCGCGTTTCACCTGCGGGATAGGCTTAGCATCTGCACGGACAGATATCTCGGCTGCGAAATCAAAGGGCCGCGCAGGGACATAAGATCCAAGCCGTGCCTTTTCGTAATCAACCGTAAGCGCATCGCTGGCCGTAGCTCCCTTCAGGAGAAATACACGCGCACCGTCCGGTGTCACCAGAGCTAAATGCGACGTCAGAAACGCTTGAAAATCAACGGTCTGAATAATGTCATTCACCATTTCGTATGCTTTTTTGGCACTGTCGGTGAACCGTAAGTTCTTGGCGTACTGATGCACCGATTGCCAGTAGGCACCAAGGACCTCAATGCCACGGCCGCCATCGTGCGCCTGACGCGCCACGTCGATGTAGCGGTACACAGCGGTTGCTGCACCGGCGGGATCGGGGCCTAAGATAGCCAAGGTGAGAGCTAGCAATCCGGCTAACTTTGAGCCTAAGCAGCTCCTGTCCTTTGTCATCATGCACCTCCAGATCACGGTCGACGCAATCAATGTTGGTGTTTTCGGCAAAAAACCGGGAATACTTGAGATCTTGTTTGTTACAAATAAGCTTCTGTTTATATTAAAAAAATAATGCTTCACATGGAACTGTCGCTAGTAGGACGCGCCCTTGTATACGCTTGTATACACTTATTGTTCTCAATCGCTCACCGGGCTCGCGGGATAAACCGAAAAGGTAGGTATCAAGTGGTGCTTCACTGGCACTAACGCAGCCACCTTCAAAGTCTTGAGAAAACAAACAACACGAGGATTCGACATGAACCAGAGTCTAAACAACCTAGGACGTAGCGTGACAACTCTCGCCATGGCATTGAGTCTTAGCGCCTGTGGCAAAGTTCCATCAATTACAGATAGCAAGAAGACCGTCCAAACATTGGTTGGTACGAGTTGGGGTCAACCAGGTGCCGCTGGAGGTTTTACCATATCTGAGAGATCGCTTCGCGGATTCGATGGCTGCAACAGTTTCGGGCATAGTCCAGACGCATACTTCACCTTCGCTCCTGGCGGAACGATCGATGCCAATGCCGATTGGCTTGCTACCGCCAGGGCTTGCCCACCCTTAAAGACGCTGTCCTCGTTTCCATGGATGGATTGGAAGACTTATGAACTACGCAATGGCCAACTCATCATTAAGACCGGTACCGGGGAAACGCATACGTTTACGGCCTCAGATCCGATTCCCTAAGCAGGACGTAATGTGGGATGGATAAAGTCTCTTTTTCTCGTGAAATTGGAGCCAATTGAGTAAGGCGGACAGCGACGATCCGCGCCCCGATTGCGCTCCAATTTTTTGGCTTCCAGACACCGCCAACATCCGGCTAGGGCTCGAATATTACGAGTCAATTCCGTAGGTGCGAGCACCCCTTAAGTTATCCCCCGAAAATGTCGAAAAAGGTGATTAGCGAAGGACTAGTAAGGCACACAACCCCAAGGGGGTGCTGCTCGATGGGCAGTGGCACCGACAATCTAGCGACACCCGTGCGGCAACATTGCCAGCAGATAGGAGCTTTTGTCCTTTTAATTCTGTCGCTCTTGTTGCCAGCAAATATTGCCTTCGGTGTGCAGTATCTCAGCTACTCGGGGCGGTTAACCAGTGCGAACGGTGCTCCGCTTGCTGGGACTGTAGACATCAGTATTAGCTTTTACAGGACGGCGACGGATGGGGAGCCGCTAGGTCCGACATTACAGCTCAGCCAGATCGAGCTTGTGCAAGGTGTATTCAAAGTCGATCTCAAACTGACACCTACTGAAATCGACGTCATCTTCGCCAACGGTGCAGAAGCAGCCTACGTGCAAGTAACCGCAAATGGGAAGACTTATCCGCGGCAACGATTGTTACCAATCCCGCTAGCGCTGCGGGTGCCAGTAGATAACAAAACAATGCAATTTAGCGATCAGGGTCAGCTTGCAGTCAAGTCGATCCCAATTGACAAGGTCGAGGGCCTTAGCGACATCCTCGGGACATCAGCGGCTCTCAAAGGTGCTGCTGGCAGCACGGCTGACGGTTACCTAAGTAAAGACGACTGGCAGCGTTTTGACGGAAAACAAGAAAAGATAATTTCGAGCACCAGCCTTAGCGCAGCGACGTTGACAACATCAGCGCAGGCAGGATTGTCGCTAAATGCCTTTGGCAACAATGCGGGAAACACGAGCGAGATCCGCTTTGGAGAGCTAGCTTCAAACGGACAGGAATATGTAGGGTTCAAAGCTCCAGACGCTGTGATGTCAAATGCCGTGTGGACTCTTCCAGCAACTTTGGGAACCACTGGCCAAGTGCTGGGCAACAGTGGCGGGGGCGCACTGAACTGGATCACCCCCAAAGCCGGTACGGTAACCCAGATTGGCACCGGTCCTGGACTTACCGGTGGTCCGATCACGCTGGCGGGACAGATAAGCTTATCCAACACGACCGTGGTGCCAGGTTACTACCCTCGAGCTAACATTTCAGTCGATGCACAGGGACGCATCACCGCGGCAAGTCAGGGTTCGGATATTGATTTGACTTCAGAGGTGTTTGGCTTGCTGCCAATCACGCGCGGTGGCACGGGCACAGGAAGCATGCCGAGCAACGGGCAACTGCTCATCGGTAACGGTACAGGTTACTCCTTAGCAACGCTAAGTGCTGGCACAGGCATACAGGTGAACAACGGACCAGGTTCTATAGTCATAGCGGCCACTGTAGATCCTGCCACGAAAGTCAGTAAGTCCGGCGACACCATGACGGGAACACTGAGCGTCGGTGGCAACTTGGGGATCGGCACGGCGTCACCAAGTTCGAAATTGCAAATAAACGGTCCAGTAGCCACTGCCGTTATCACAACAAACGCTGATTATAACTTAACCGATCAGGATAGCGTTGTGTTGGCCAGTGCCGATTCTGGCCCCTTAACGATGTCTCTGCCATCGGCAGTGGGTATCCCAGGGCGTCAGTACCTCATTAAGAAGAAG
Organism: Deltaproteobacteria bacterium; assembly: GCA_016874735.1. NCBI lineage: Bacteria > Pseudomonadati > Myxococcota > Myxococcia > Deltaproteobacteria bacterium. The sequence goes on along the minus strand of VGTI01000011.1, from coordinate 4,388 downwards.
GACTCATCGCCCAACATAGTCAGCGTCGAAGCCTCGGGCAGCGAAACTATCGAAGGTGCCGCTAGCTTCCAGCTAATCTCGCAGTGGATGTACGTAGCCCTGATCAGTGACGGTGCCAATTGGATCGTTGGTTCAACCAACGCTGGGCTCATACCGTCTGGTAGTGTCGCCTACTTCAATACTAGTAATTGCCCAGCGGGTTGGTCCGAGCTTACGGCCGCACGCGGTCGCACCATCATGGGCCTACCGGCTGGCGGTACTCTTGCCGGTACGGTTGGCACTTCGCTTACGAACCTCTCTAACCGCACAATTACAGACGTCCCGGCTCACACGCACAGTGTGGCTCCACCGTCAACTGTGTCCACAGACGCTGGTGCGCACACGCACACGGCTGATCCCCCTCCCACCGCGACATCAGCCACGGAGGGTGCTCACACGCACTCCGTCGATCCACCATCAACTCTCACGGATTCCCAAGGTAACCATTCACACACCATTGGGGTGAGTGGAGCCGACGATAACAATCATACGGGTAACTTTGATGGCGTGGCGGATTCGGACGCAGGATACAAGGGCAATCGAAACACGCACGCTGCAGGTGCTCACCAGCACTGGCTGGATATCGCCGCATTCAACTCAAGTTCTGCGGGAGCACACGGGCACACATTCGACATTGCATCCTTCAGTACAGGAAGTTCTGGTACGCACAATCACACCATTGCGATACCAAGTTTCACCTCAGGGTCCACAGGTACCGCGACTGTGGATGTCACTATGCCGTATGTGCAGTTACTTGTGTGTCAAAAAAATTGATCGCCGAGTAATTGCCCCCCCGAGCTCAGCCACAACCTCTTATACTGAGAGTGGCCTGGCATTAAATGTAGCTAATAATGATCGACGTCATCGACGAGATTGAGTAGAAATTTCCGCGCATCCGATGCCAGCAGAAATTTCTCACCCAACTCGAAATCCATGAGCACTGTGCGCGAATTTGGAAATCTGGTTTTGAATTCTGACAAACCTGAAGACCCTTTCCGTCGCCCAGACTTGACCTCAATGGCTATAATTTGTTTATCAATGACGACAACGAAATCCACTTCAGCATTCCCGTCACGCCAGTAGCTAACGTCGGTCAGGCCTTTACATAAATGCGCCCCAACTGCATTCTCAAACACTCTACCAAACCATTCGCCATCCTCGTCCATCAGCGCAGGTAGAATCTCGCAACACCGACAAGCCCCGGAAAGGACGACAAAACACATGCACCTTGGTTTTAACCATGCGAATCTAATGGGTTTTTCAAAAAAAGTAATGTGGCATTGAATTGGGCCTGACTGAGGGCACAGAAAGTGGGCTCGCTGCTCCTGCAGCCACACGGTCCACCCTGCTGTAATCATGACCTTTTGGCACCTTGATTGATGCACCTTGAAATAAACCTAAAGAATGCCCCCCGTCGGACCGAAGGCGGTTACTGAGATAAGGAGATGCAACCTGTCTCAGGAGGCTTACCTTGAGCAGCCGGGGTTTAAATACCTTAGCAACGTTTGGCGCACAGCGCGTGCTGTCAGCATTGCTGGCCATTTGCCTCGCGACTGCAGCCCAGGCGCAGAGCGCCGGCAGTCTACCGATGACTTATTCAGGCCGACTTACGGAATCGACGGGTGCTCCGAAAGATGGGTCGGTTGGGATGGTAGCCACCTTTTGGACGGCTGAATTTGAGGGAACTCAACTTGGCCAGACATTTGAATTCGCGAGCGTGATCTTGAGTCAGGGCGTCTTCTCCCTATACTTCCCGTTCATGGCGACGCAGGTCCAGGACATTTTCCGCGACGGCACGGAGCCTGTATTTATCGAGATCTCGACTTCAAGTAAGACCTATCCCCGGCAGAAGTTTAACTACGTACCCCTCGCTATGCGTATCCCAGTCGACAGTAAAAGTCTCGGGTTTGACATCAACACGGGCAAGCTCGGCATCACTGGGGTTAAGGAAGCCGCCTCAGGTAGCGTACTAGTGAGTAACGGTGCTGGTGGCGTGAAGTGGGATAACTTGAGTTCGAGTAACTTAACGGCCAAGACCCAAGCGGGCAGTGATCCGAGCGCTGATCAAGTACTCACCTTCAAAAATGGGAAGTGGGTGGCGGCAAACTTGCCACCTTCTAGTCCCACCGGAAACTACCTCACCGGGCTAGTGGGAGACGTCATTGCAGCTGGCCCAGGCAGTGGCTCTGCCTCACTGGCGACCGTGGCCATTCCAGGGACCGCCACGAAAGTGACGTTTGACGCCAAGGGCCGTATCACCGCTGGCACCTCACTGACTGCTACGGATATCCCACCGCTCAGCGCATCAGCGATTACAGCAGGCACTTTGCCCGCAACTAACGGTGGTACAGGCGTGAGCTCCACGGCCACGTTCCCCACAATAGGTTTCATTGTGACGCGTGATGCAACGGAGACTTTAAGCAATAAAACACTCTCTGGCGCGACAATCGACGGCGCTTCGAGTATCGGTGGTTCCACAACAATCAACACGACCGGTGCTGCAACTACCGGTACCCTAACAGCCTCCACCGTGACATCTCAAGGAAGCGTCACGATCCAAGGCAACGGGACAACCGCCAACAAGCTCGTACTCAAAACCAAGGACAACACTAATTACGTCAGCTTCAAAGCCCCCGACACACTTGCAACTCCGCTCACATGGGAGCTACCCGGTAGTAGTGGTACCGCAGGCCAGGTGCTGTCCACGAACGGCAGTGGCACCCTGAGCTGGGTATCAGGACTTGCGCCAACGGGAGCAGCCAGCGGTGATCTCTCTGGTAACTTCCCTAACCCAACGCTTGCCACCGTGGGTACAGCTGGCATGTACACGAAAGTTACGACTGACGCAAAAGGTCGGGTAATGAGTGGCGCAACTCTGACTGTCAGCGACCTACCACCGATTAGTGCGACGAGTCTTAACACCGGTATCTTGGCAGTGGCCAACGGTGGTACAGGCGTGGGGACTTTCACCAACAACGGCGTCGTCATTGGTTCGAGTTCCGCATTATCATCAACTGCGGCCGGCACTCAGTACAATATCCTCACCGTGAATGCGAGCAACCAGCCTACGTTCGGTACCGTTAATTTGGCCTCAGGAAACGCAGTTAACGGGACTCTTCCGATTACCAACGGCGGTACCGGCGCAACGACAAAATCAGGAGCCTTTGATGCCCTGTCGCCAATGACCGCGGTGGGTGACTTGATCTACGGCGGCACTTCGGGATCCGGCACCAGGCTGACAGGTAACACTACCGCTACTAAACATTTTTTATCCAGCACCGGCACAGGCAGCATAGCTAATGCGCCGATTTGGACGCCTTTTACCGCTAGCGATATCCCAGCACATAGCGCAGCACTGATCACCTCCGGGACGTTAAGCGTGGCCAATGGTGGCACAGGAACCGCTACTTTAGCTGCGAATAGCGTGCTACTCGGTAACGGCACCAGCGCGCCCCTTACCGTAGCACCGGGAGCCAGCGGCAACATACTCACTTCAAATGGTACGACTTGGGTAAGCTCTGTACCTGCCGCTGGGAGTTGGACAGAATCTGGCGCTGATGTTTATCGGAGTGGTGGGAATGTTGGTATAGGCACAACCTCACCCATGAGTAAGTTTGAAGTCCAGTTTGGTAACCAGCCAGTCGATAATGGTGGTGGTGGTGGCGCAGCGTATTTTGGCACGACTGACAATGGTGCAGCAGACGTTGGTGGCTCAGTTTACCTTGGCGGATCCGCGCTAACGGCAGCGCCGTCTAAAATTGCCTTCGGGAGTATCTCAGGACGGAAAGAAAACGGCACCAATGCTAACTATGCAGGGTATTTGCAATTCGCAACTAATTCTGCAGCCGGTACAATTACTGAGAGAATGCGCATAACTTCGTCTGGCAACGTCGGAATAGGAACGACAGCACCAGCGTCCATACTAAGCATCGGCAGCAGTTCTCAATTTCAAGTCAACTCTGCGGGCGACTTAGCCAGCATCCGTGGCATCGCGTATTCTTGGCCTGCAACTCAGGGCACTTCAAATCAGGTACTCACTAATAACGGTAGTGGATCGCTGTCTTGGACTTCAGCTGCAGGCGGTAGCTCGCAGTGGACGACCTCGGGCAGCAATATTTCATACAGCACCGGTAGTGTGGGGATTGGTACCAACTCTCCTGCAGTGGCACTCGATGTGACAGGTCAAATTCGCAGTAATGTTTACAACGCCGCAGCGGGGACGTCTTTCGATTGGAACAACGGGAACATTCAATACACAACTGCGACCTGTGGCAACTTCGCTTTTACAAATATGCAGGAAGGCGCCAGCTACACACTGATCGTGAAATCAACCACACAGGGTACCTGCG